>JAHCRG010000006.1 GCA_020148045.1 Patescibacteria group bacterium | reverse complement strand
CCACATGGTCCACCGCTTGTGTGAAGCCCCGTCTATTCCTTTGAGTTTTAGCCTTGCGGCCGTACTTCCCAGGCGGGACACTTAACGCGTTAGCTTCGCCACTTGAAGGGTCGACACTTCAAATAGCTAGTGTCCATCGTTTACAGCGTGGACTACAAGGGTATCTAATCCTTTTTGATCCCCACGCTTTCGTTCCTCAGCGTCAGGGTCGCTCCAGCTGAATGCCTTCGCTTTTAGTGTTCCGGTCGATATCAACGGATTTCACCCCTACACCGACCGTTCCATCAGCCTCTAACGCCCTCTAGTTAGGTAGTATCTCTGGCATTCCCATAGTTAAGCCATGGGGCTTTAACCAGAGACTTATCTAACCGCCTACGAACGCTTTACGCCCAATAAATCCGGATAACGCTTAGAGATCACGTATTACCGCTGCTGCTGGCACGTGATTAGCATCTCTTTATTCCTGGAGTACCGTCACCCGAAGGTTCTTCCTCCAGAAAAGCTCTTTACACCCCGAAGGGCTTCTTCGAGCACGCGGCGTCGCATCGTCAGGCTTTCGCCCATTGCGAATTATTCTCGACTGCTGCCTCCCGTAGGAGTAGGGCCCGTGTCGCAGTGCCCTTGTTGGGGAACACACTCTCATATCCCCTACCCGTCATTGCCTTGGTGAGCCATTACCTCACCAACAAGCTGATAAGCCGCAGACCATTCATCCACCGGAATCGATTGCTCGAAACCTTTACCCGCCCGAGGGCAGGACCATCAGGAATTAGCTCATCTTTCGATGAGTTATGCCTGTGTGAACGGTATGTATCTACGTGTTACTAACCCGTTTGCCGGTGTCCCCGCCGAAACGAGAACCCCTCGACTTGCATGCCTTATCCACGCCGCTAGCGTTCATCCTGAGCCAGGATCAAACTCTCAAAAAAAATATTGTCGGGACAACTCTAAAAAACTGAATTGTCCTTATTTATCCCGTTAAATAGTTGCGAAGCAAATTTAACAGGGTTAAGTTGTCAACGTTCTTTCCAAAAAATAACCGCGAAGACATCCAAATCATTAGATACCTTCGCGGGTATTTTGGTGCCTTAATTTTTTCTTAAATCTTACATGTTTTTTAATTATTTAATTATCCACTTTCATTTTACTTCTTCAAAAACCTTTGTCAAGAGCTGGAGGCGAGAATCGAACTCACGTCGGTGGTTTACAAAACCACTGCTTTACCATTAAGCTACTCCAGCACAATTACTTCTCCTTTCTTATCCTTTTCCAATAATCGTCAGAGAATTTGTTTTCAATGGATTTCTGACGCAGCTTCTTCTCAGTTCTCAAAATTAAAACCCTAATCCCGGAAAGAATTCTCTGCAACAGCAATAAAGGAGAAAAGGACTTAATGGTTCCATTATTTCTTATTTTATGCTTGAGTCTGTCTAAAACTCCTGGCTTCTCAACCTCTTGTGTTAACAATTCAGTTAGAACTGGAATCTTTTGGAATATAATGATGGCCATTCCAATAAGACCAACTAAAAGTATAATTGTAGCAATTAACTCTAACATAATTAAATTTCGTATCTTATAAATCTCTTCACAATAATATTCTCTCCTAATTTTGCAATATATTCATCAATTAACTCTCTGATGGTTTTTGTTTCATCTTTTATCCAGGACTGAGATAGCAAAGAATTCTCTTCTGGGTCCATAGCAGCAATCTGTAAACAAAGCTCGTGAGCAAGCTCTTTAAAATCTTTTGATTTAGCAACAAAGTCAGTTTCACAGCGCAGCTCAGTCATTGCCCCAATTCTTTTATCAGGGTGGATATAAGCTTCAACTATTCCCAATCCAGCTTTTCTTTCTGACTTTTTCCCAGCCAGTTCTCTTCCCCACTTTCTTAAAATCTCCTTCGCTTTATCAAAATCCCCTTTTGCTTTCTCAAGGGCCTTTTTACACTCCGATATTGAAACGCCAGTTTCCTGACGAAGTTGTTTGATTTGCTCGATGTTTGACATACATAATGTTATTTAAGGTGTCACTTTAAACACTTAGCTCTTTGCTTTAATCTTTGCTTTCATTATAACATCTTTTACTTTATCTAGGATATATTTCACAGAAGATATTGCGTCATCATTCGCTGGAATTGGATAATCAACTAAGGTTGGGTCAACATTAGTATCTGCTATACCAATAATCTTAATTCTTTTCCTCCCCGCTTCTTTAACTGCCAAAGCATCTTTTTTCATATCTAAAACAAAAATAGCATCGGGAAGTTTCTCCAATTCTTTTACTCCTCCAAATTTAATTTCTAAATTTCTCAATTCTTCATCTATCTTAGCCCTTTCTTTTTTTGTATATTTTGTCAATTCCCCTTTCTTTTTCTTTGCTTCCAAGTCCTTAAAATATTCAAGCCGTTTTTTAATAGTTTTAAAATTAGTAAAGGTTCCTCCCAGCCATCTTTCGCTGATGTAAGGCAAATCACAATCTTTGGCGACATCTTTCACTAAATCCTTAATTTGGATTTTTGTACCAACTAAAAGTAAGGTTTTATTTTCCGAAATAAGTTTTTTAATAAATTTAAGAGCTTCTTTAAATTTTTCTGTGGTCTTTTCAAGATCAATAATATGAACACTATTTCTCACCCCATAAATATATGGTTTCATTTTTGGATTAATTCGGGAAGTCCGGTGACCAAAATGCAAACCTGCCTCAGTCATCTCCTCAGGCCTTAGCTTAAAATCCTCCTTTTTAACTTTTTTCTTGTCTTCTACCATATAAAATTAATATATCATTGTTTTAACATTAAATCAAGGCCTTGATTTTTTGGAAAAATCTGTTAAGATTAAAAAACATGGCGAAAAAAGACATCCATCCCAAATATTATCCAAAGGCAAGGGTTATCTGCGCCTGCGGGAATACATTTACAGTCGGCTCAACTAAAGAACTGATAGAAGTTGAGATTTGTTCAAAATGTCATCCTTTTTATACTGGAAAAGAAAAAATTGTTGACACTATGGGAAGAGTTGAGAAATTCAGAAAGAGATTAGCTAAAAAGAAAAAGAAGTAACATGCCGGAACAAAGTTCAGTAATAATAGAAATACGGGCTGGAACAGGCGGTGAAGAAGCTGCTCTTTTTGCTGCTGATTTATTTAAGATGTATTCAAAATATGCTGCTTTCCAAGATTGGAAGCAAAAAATTTTAGATTCCCATCCTACTGAACTAGGTGGCTTTAAACAAATAATTTTTGAATTAAAAGATAGTGATATTTTTTCTAAAATGAAACATGAAGGAGGGGTTCATCGAGTCCAAAGAATACCGGAAACTGAAAAGTCAGGGAGAGTTCATACTTCAACTGCTACAGTGGCTGTCCTACCTAAACCCAAAACAGCAGAAATTAAAATCAGGCCAGATGAAATAAAAATTGATTTCTACCGAGCTTCAGGCCCGGGAGGCCAATATGTCAACACAAGAGACACAGCAGTCAGAATTACTCACTTGTCAACTGGCTTGGTTGTTACTTCTCAGACAGAGAGAAATCAACTCCAAAACAAAGAAAATGCCCTTTCAATCTTGGCAGCTCGGCTTTTGGAAAAAAAGCAAGCAGAAGAAATGGCAAAAATGGGGGGTGAAAGAAAAGCTCAGATTCATGCGGCGAAAAGAGCAGAAAAAATCAGAACATATAACTTTCCTCAAGACAGAATCACTGACCATAGAATCAAAAAAAATGGCACAACCTTGAAGACATCATGCAAGGTAAACTCGACAAACTCGTCCAAACCCTCCAAAAAAATCTTAAATAAAAAGCAAACTTTGAATACGATTCCAAAATTTGCTTTTTTTATTATTTTATCTTAGCGATATCTGATTCGTAGGCTTTAGTGATTGCCATTACTGGATAGCCGTAATCCCTTTTGTAAATAGTTTTATAGCGAGATTTATACCAGCCTGGTCCGGCAAAATAACTTAAAGCAGCATTAAACTCGCCATCATAAGTTTGCTTGGCTGCTCCACAATCTGCTAGATATAAAGCTGCTGCTAAAAAGGCATCTTTAATATTCCATGGATCACCTGGTTTTCCAGCAATTGCTTTGAGCCGGTCCCGATAGAGCATCCAAGTGCTGGGAATAAATTGAGCAGGCCCCATTGCTCCACCCCAGCCATAGCTCATTGGGCAGGATACTGGAGTATTGAAGGGGTCTCTTCCTAATTCTTTAGTAATAATCAAAAACGGATTTACATCTCTTGTCGGCTTCATAACTCGGGAAAGAGTCCTGCCAGTTTTAATAGTTTCTCCAGCTCCTGTTTTAGTATCTTTTAAATAACACTGGCCAACATTTTTCCCAATATTTGACTCTTGAGTTAAAACAGCTAATAAAAATGCCGGTCTAACTCCAGTTATTTTCTCTACCTCCTTTGCTAACTCGTAGGCCTCACCAAAAGTAGGAGCTTTTGGTATTCCTATTAATTCAAAAATTCTGGCTCTGATTTCAGCTGCTTTTGCCTCAACTTCTTGTCTTTCTTGAAGTTGCTTTTGATATTGTGCGTCAGTTATTTTTAAATAATACTCTTGTTCTTCTTTTGTTTCAGCACTCTCTTTGCTCTGAAGGGTCTGAATCTCCACCATATGCTCCAAATCCTCTTTCTCTTCATCTAAAGATATTTTCTGCTCTTCTAAATTTATTTTTAGAGTTTTAATATTCTGTAAAAGTTCTTTGCCTTTAGAGTTTAAGAGTTCTAAAGCCACTAAATTATCAAAAAAATCAGAAAGCTCGTCCTCTGAAAGCAAAATTTCAATTATTGGTTTTTGGTCTTCTTCATAGATAGTTCTTAAAATATTAGCTAATTTTTCTTTTGAATCTCCTATCTTCAAAGAGGTTTTTTCAATAGAGGCCCCTGTGTCTTCAACTTGAATTCCTAAATCTTTAATAATTAAATTACTTTGATAAATTTGATAATTTAAATTTTTTATTCTTTTGTTTAAAGTATAAATTTTGTTCTCGAGGGTCTTTTTTTCCGCTCCAGTTTTGCTAAGATCTCCTTGAATTTCTGCAATTTCCTCTTCATAGAAAGCCTGGCACTCTTTTAATAATGCTTGGTAATTTTCTTTTGAGAGATTTTGTTGCCCTTTATTAATTATTTCCTGGCATATTTCAGTCAAATCTTCTTCACCAAAAACAAAATTCGGCAAAAATAAAACCGAAATAAAAACAATAGTGAATAGTGTGTAGTGTATAGTTTTCAGTAATTTATTTCTTTTCATTTTTTTTGCTTTTTTCTTCTTCTTTCTTGCCCGCCATAGCTTCAGCGGAGGCGGGTTCCTTCTTCTCCTCCGCTTCCTCCACTCCCTCAATTTTCTCCACTCCCTCCACTTCTTCTACCTTCTCTTCAACCGGTTTTTCTAATTCTTCTTCTATCTTTTCTGTTTCTGGCGCAGTAACCACAGCCACAATCTCATTTTGCTCTCTTTGAACTGCAACACCTTCTGGCAATTCTAAATCTTTTACTAAAATCTCATCTCCAAGGGTTTTTAAATTTTCTACATTCACTTTAATTTCATGGGGAAGATTTTTGGGTAGGGCTTTAACCTCTACTTCTGAAATCTCCCGTACTAAAGTTCCTCCAAATTCTTTTACAGCCGGAGCTTCTCCTTCAAAAACTATTGGAACTGTTGCCTCAACTTCTTCGGTAAGAATTGGCTGATAAAAATCAATATGGATTGGCTTGCCAGTTAATGGGTTCTTTTTTACTTCATGAATTAGAACTGGAAATTTCTCATCTCCTACTTCAAGCGAAATCAAAGAACTTTCTCCAGTTTCTTTATAAATATTTCCAAACTTTTTTAAGTCTACTTCCAAAGATAAATTTTTTATCTTTGGTCCATATAAAACAGCAGGCAGAATACCCCTCTTCCTTAATTTCTTTACCTTTTTACCCCGCTCCTCTCTAATTTTGGCTTTAAGGGTTAACATCGATTATTTTATAATGTGGATGCACTCCACCGGGCAGGCATCAGCTGCCTCTTGGTTACATTCAATTTCTTTTATCTCTAACTCATAATTTCCTTTTTGGGGGGTTGCCTCGGCTTCCAAAAGTTTAGCTTTTCCATCTTCGGCCATTTCCCAATACTTTGGGCATATTGCTGCACAAGACCCACAACCAATGCATTTTTCTCGCTCATGGATAATCTTCATAAAATCATCAACGAATAGCGAATTAGTTTCGCTGTCTTATTTTTTCTTCAAAACAAATGAGACTCCCCGTAGGGTTGCTTTACGAATTCTTAATTCAAGACTATGTGTTTATACAATAGCGAATCAAGGTTCTGGCGAAGCCAGGTTCTTATATTCGTATTAGATTCGTTATTCGTTGATTATAAACTCATTAGAATAAAACTTTTGGTCTTCTCTAAACACTTCGTCAAGATTACATCCAATACAAACTGATATAGCAAGCCGGTGAAGTCCTTCCTCAATAGGAGGGACAATAAGTTCAAATGCTTTGACTTGCCTTGAATCAATACAATCTTTAACTAAATCACTGTTTGGACAACCCATATAATCATAACTTTTCCATTCCTCTTCTTTCTTCTCAAGATAATAAGGATAACAAGAAGAAAAACAAACGTTTTTCTTTAAATTGTTTTCAATTTTTACCTTTATAACATCCCCAATTTTATATTCTGTTTTTTCAGTAATAACATTCACCTCTCCAGGAACCTTTGTTAAAACAGCAACTAAAATTATTGCAACCAAAATAACTATTCCTGCTCCTATTATTAAAAAATCTTTTTTATTCATTTTCAAATAGTTTTAATTTAAGATTATATTTTAATACCTTAGCGAATCAAGGTTCTACCGAGCGTTAGCGAGGTAGATTCCTATTTTCTCTTCGACCTTTTTTTGGATAGCTTTTTGAACTTTGGGCAAAATTTTATAGGGTTTAATCTCCTGGGCCTTCAAACTTCTTGTTAAAGCTCTTTTCCAAGTTAGCCTTAATTCAGTATTAATATTGATCTTAGCAATCCCGAGCTTGATTGTTTTTTTAATCTGAACATCTGGAATACCTGACCCTCCATGTAAAACCAGATAAGCATTTGTTTTTTTGTTAATTTCTTTTAACCTTCCAAGATTCAATTTTGGCATTCCAGTATATAATCCGTGAATGTTCCCTATAGCTACTGCCAAGCTATCTACTTTTGTCTCTTTAACAAATTTCTCTGCTTGAACTGAAGAAGTCAGGTTTTTCTCCTTTATAGCTTCTATTTCTCCTTCAACTAAAACCCCTCTTTTGTGAGCGTAATCTACTATCTTTTTAGCACGTTTTACATTTTCTTTAAAGGCTAATCCTGAACCATCAAAATGAACTGCTGAATATCCAAAATCAATAGCTTTTTTGAGCCAATTTAAATCCTTTCCGTGGTCAAGATTTAAAAAAGCAGAAACCTTGTATTTCATTTTAGAGATTTCAACCAAAGCAATAATTTCTCTCAGACCCAAAAATTTACTTTCCCCTTCAGAGGTCCCCAAAATCACTGGAACCCTTGTTTTCTGAGCAGCAGCCAAAATCCCTTTCAACTGCTCAATAGTTGAGAAATTAAACTGGCCAATAGCGAACTTTTGTCTCTGTGCTTTTTTAAGACAATCTTTTAATGTCATAATTTCTTCTTTATAACTTTCACTTTTTTAAACTTTTCCTTGTTTTTTAATAATCCATCTTTAGCTCCCCATTTTTGAAGACAGGAATAAGCATTAGCCGTGCCTATTTGAATAGCATATTCTATCTTACCCTTTTTTATAAAACCAGAAACAAATCCAGAAGTAAAAGAATCCCCAGCTCCGGTCCGGTCAGTTACTTTTGTTTTTGCAGGTTTGGCTCGATAAAGCTTTTTTCCATCAGAAACTACCACTCCCCCGGGACCTTTTGTCATTATAGCAATACCAGGACATATTTCATCAATTTTTTTAAAAATTTTCTTTTCTTTCTGATAAGGAATTTTAGTTAACAAAGAAGCCTCTTCTTGATTTAAAACTAAAATATTGACTTTTTTAACAATTCTTTTCAGGGTTTCTGGAGACAATGAAAGTTGAGAGTTACCCGGATTAAAAACAATTTTTATTTTATTTCTGTAAGCGAAATTAACTATATCTTCGGTGATATTACAGAGTTTTCCTGAAAGAGGAGCTAAATAAAACCATTTTGCTCTCAATTTGCTCCAGGGAATATCTTTTTTTCCCAAGAGTTCTGATGCCCCTCGATAAACCAAGATAGTTCGGTCTATTTTTAAACCGCTATTTAAAACAATGGAACAATTAGTCGGTTTCAGTTTTGTTTTAAAAATGAACTGACAGTCAATCCCAAATTTCTTTAATTCTTTAATTATCTCTTGACCACTCAAATCATCCCCCACTCTGCCACAATAAGCTACCTTAAAACCTTGCTTGGCAAAAGTAGCAGCTGTATTAGTTCCACCTCCACCAGAGGAAAGACAAATATCTTTAACATCAACCTTGGAACCCAAATTAAAGCAAATCCCTTTACCGGTGATAAATTTTTTGTTTTTTACTACCTGCCAGCCCTGGGTTGGTTTTGGTCTCAAAAAAACATCCCAAGTAGCAGACCCAAAAGTTATAATATCAAACATATTTTTATTCTTGAGTTAATAACCCCCGTTTTCTCGCTCCTTCAACATAGAGTTTTTTGATTTGGGCTGAGGTCAGGGCTTCTTCATAAACGCGGACTTCGTCGATTGTGCCATCCCAATAAACTCCTCCAGCATAACCAATTCTAAAAGCATTAGTTGTAGTTCTGACAGTATGAGAACCCTCATTTTCCTGCCTTATAAATTCTCCATTTATATGGACTTTTAAATAAGTACCATCATAAAGCCCAACTATATGATACCATTGGTCTTCTAAAAGATAAGTATCCCAAGTATCCATAAAATGACGGGTTCCAGAA
Source organism: Patescibacteria group bacterium (assembly GCA_020148045.1). Lineage (NCBI taxonomy): Bacteria > Patescibacteria group bacterium. The sequence continues at coordinate 198,585 of JAHCRG010000006.1, read as the reverse complement.
GTATCTAAAAAATCTACAGTTATGCCATCTGTCCAACCCTGCCAACCTAGCGAATATTCTGTGTATTCTGTTACACCTCCATACCAAACAGATGACTCTTCCTTTAAATCTCTACCTGGTCTTGCCCAATACATTATGGTAAATTGATTTCCCCCACCTAATAAATTAGCATCTCCACAATCAAGGTAATCATTCTGACCATCAAAGATCAAAGCATAACCCTTTCTGCTTGGCGTATCTTTCTCAGCGGTCCAAATAGGGCAATTTGTGCAATCACCATGGTTTTCATAACCACTTATATCCTGAGTAGGAAATGTATTATCATCAAAATCCCAAATTCCTACTGCATAAGCTCCGAGAGCGTGATGAACTTGGGCAGCAAAGTTAAGACCCTTGGCAATCCTGGCCCTTTCTCTGGCTTCTTTTATAGATACTAAAGTAATACTGGCTAAAAAACCTATTATAGCAATAACTACTAAAACTTCAATTAGAGTGAATGCCTTTTGTTTTTTCATAATTTAGCCAAATTTAAAATTGTTTTGATTACAGTGTCAGGGTTTAAAGACATACTTTCTATGCCTTCTTTCTGTAAAAATTTAGCAAACTCTGGTAGGTCGCTTGGAGCCTGGCCGCAGATTCCGCAATATTTCTTCTTTTGCCGACAAAGCTTAATAACTTTACTGACCATCTGCTTTACTGCTTCATTTCTTTCATCTCCGATATAAGCTATCTGGGCATTGTCTCTATCAATACCCAAAACTAATTGGGTTAAATCATTTGAACCAATACTCATTCCGTCAAAAATTCTCAAGAAATCTTCAGCTAAAATAACATTAGATGGAATTTCACACATCACATAAATCTTCAGTTCTTTTAACCCAAACTTTTCTATTAGTTTTTTTACTTTTTCTCCCTCTTCCACGGTTCTACAAAATGGCACCATCACTGAAATATTTTTCAATCCAAATATATTTCTTGCTCTTTTTATTGCCTGGCATTCCATTTTAAAAGCTGGCTGAAAACTTTCATCAATATATCTGGAAGCTCCTCTGAATCCAAGCATTGGATTTGCTTCCTCTCTTTCAAAAAGCTCCCCTCCAATTAAATTTCTATACTCATTTGTTTTAAAATCAGAAAACCTAACAATTACCTCTTTGGGGTAAAAGGCAGCTCCTATTTGAGCAATTCCTTCAGCCAATTCTTTTATAAAATACTCTTTCTTATCTTTATGCTCAATTGTTATTCTTGCAATTTTTTTCTTTAACTTCTTATCTTTTAAATCTTTATAGTGATAAAGCGCCAAAGGATGAACCCGAATTTTTTCAGCAATTATAAATTCTTCTCTAGCTAACCCGACTCCATTGTTTGGTAGAAAAGAGGTCTTAAAAGCTATTTCTGGCGCTCCAATATTGAGCATTATTTTTGTTTTCAATTTAGGTATCTTCCTTAAATTATACTCCTTTACTTCAAAAGGAACTTTCCCTTCAAAAACTCTGCCATTTAATCCTTGAGTGCAATCAACAGTAACTGTATTCCCTGTTTTCAGTTTTTCTGTAGCTTCTCTTGCCCCGACAATAGTAGGAATGTTTAGTTCTCTTGCCACTATTGCTGCATGACAAGTTTTTCCGCCTTCATCTGTCACAATTGCTGAAGCTAAACGCATTATTGGAACCCAATCAGGGTCAGTCATTTTAGTCACTAAAACTTCCCCTTTTTGAAACTGGTCAATTTTTGAAACATCAGGAATTATTTTTGCTTTCCCGAACCCGATTTTATCTCCAATAGCAATGCCAGTTAAAACTGGCTTTTTCTTAGTTTTGATTTCATATTCCTCATAAGTTTTTGCTGTTTTCGAAGCATGAACTGTCTCTGGTCTTGACTGAACAATAAAAAGCTCTCCGGTTTTTCCGTCTTTTGCCCATTCAATATCCTGGGGCATCCACTTCTTGAATTTTTTTGAATAAAGTTCCTCAATCAAAATTGCCCAGCGAGATAAAGTTAAAATTTCTTTATCAGTTAAAGAAAATTTTAATTGTTTAGCAGGGCTAACGGTTACCTCTTTTAATCCTCCTTTTCTGCTATAGATATATTTCTTTGTCTTCCTTCCCAAATTTTTAACAATTATTGATTTAAACCCCTTTTCCAAAGTCGATTTAAAAACATAAAATTCATCAGGGGTAATTTTTCCTTTTACAATCATTTCTCCTATCCCCCAAATAGAATTAATCAAAACAACATCAGGAAAACCGGTCTCGGTATCTAAAGTAAAAATTACTCCGGATGAAGCCAAGTCACTCCTTACCATTTTTATAATTCCAACTGAAAGAGCAAATTTTAAATGAGGAATTTTCTTTTCTTCCCTATAAGCAATAACCCTATCATTAAATGTTGAAGCTAAACATTTTCTAATCGCCTTTAATAATTCTTCCTCTCCTTTAATATTTAAAAAAGTTTCGAATTGGCCGGCAAAAGAAGCTTCGGGCATATCCTCGCAAACCCCAGAAGAACGAACAGCAACAGCAAGATTTTCACCATATTTTTTCTCTAATTTTTGATAAGCTCTTAAAATCTCTCTTTTTAAATCATCGGGAAATTCTCCTTCTAAAATAGAAGCGCGAGCATTTTTCCCGGTTGCTTGAAGACTTTTTAAACTCTTGGGCTCAAATTCTTTAAAAATTTCTTTCAATTTTTTATCAATTTTATTTGCTTTTAAAAACTTCCAATATGCTTTGGTAGTCAAAGCAAAGCCATCTGGAATATTAACCCCTTTTTTAAAAAACTCTCTATACATCTCTCCCAAAGAAGCATTTTTTCCTCCCACCAAGGGAACATCTTTTAAACCGATTTTATTAAGCCATAGAATATTTTTTTGAGATTTTCTTAGCATATCATTTATTACATTCAGGACAAATAACAGATAATATAAAATATTTCTCACCTTTTGAAAGGTCTCTTATTAAACACAACAAAAGATCAGAGCCGCATTTGGGACATTTAAAATCATAACTATAACCTAAATCAGTAATCAATTCTCTGGCATCATGTAGGTCCTTCGGCATAGATATACGGTAAGATCTTTGTTTCCCTAAAGCAATTTTTACTTTTCGAATTACTTCAACTGGGGAAACGCTGGCAGCTGCAATAAAGTCCTTGGCTTCCAATTCCATTGCTTTTCTCCTATCCTCTTTTTTTTCAAATTGAGCAAAAATAATTACTGGGATTTTCTCAGTTGAAGTTTCTTCTTTGAGGGTTTTTAATAATTTAAATCCTCCTATTTCTGAAAGAGCGATGTCAGCTATAACAATATCCGGTTTTTCTTCCTTAGACAAAGCCAGGGCCTCTTTTCCCTTTTTTGTCTCTAACACCTCAAAATTTTCTGTCTTAAAAACCTCTGAATAGGTTTCCCTTATAAAGTTATTGTCAATTGCAATAAGAACTTTCATTTTTTATTTAATCGGGTGAATTATTTTTTTAATCTTCTCAACGCTTTCAGGATTAGCTAAAGTACTCAAATCGCCCAACTCTTCCCCGGTAAATAATTTTCTTAAAATCCGTCTCATAATTTTTCCGCTGCGGGTTTTTGGTAAATCTTTAACCAGATAAACTTCTTTAGGCGAAGCAATCGGTCCTATTTCTTTTCTCACTTGAGTAATTACCTCTTTTGCTATCACTTCTGACGATTTTTTGGTTTTGGAAACCACGAAAGCAATTGGAACCTCTCCTTTTATTTCATCCGTCTTGCCAACCACAGCGCACTCTGTGATATCTTTGTGCAAAGCAATCGCACTTTCTAACTCACCGGTAGTTACCCTATGGCCTGCTACTTTAATTACATCATCAACCCTGCCAATAATTCTTATTAGTCCCTTCTTATCCCGATAAGCCCCATCGCTGGTAAAATAAGTTTTCTTACCATATTGACTCCAATAAGTTTTTAAATATCTCTTTGGATTCTTATAGACCCCTCGCAAAAGCCCGGGAGCGAAAGGAGGCAATATCACCAAATTTCCTTCTTTGTTAGGAGGCAGTGATTTTCCCTTACTATCTAAAATATCAGCTTTTATTCCCGGAAAAGGTAGTCCGGTGAAAGTTGGCTTAAAGGGACCGAGGCCGGGTAAAGAAGTAATTAAAATTCCGCCTGTTTCCGTCTGCCACCAAGTATCTACCAAAGGACGCTTTCCCTTTCCAACTTCTTTAAAATACCACTGCCACGCTGCTTGATCAATACACTCACCTACTGAACCTAAAAGCCGCAAGGTTTTAAATTTATGCTTTCTAACTAAACCTGTTCCGTATTTCTCAAACATCCGGATGGCTGTTGGCGCAGTATAAAAAATCGTCACCCCGTATTTTTCAATAATCTGAGCCCATCTATCAGGCGTCGGGTAATCCGGAACGCCTTCATACATCAGACTTGTTACTCCGTTAAGCAATGGAGAATAAACTGTGTAGGTATGTCCTGTTATCCAGCCAGGGTCTGAAGTGCACCAAAAAATATCATCCTCTTTCAAATCAAATATCCATTTGCCTGTCCAATAGGCCTGGACAGTGTAGCCACCGCAGACGTGTTCGCAGCCTTTGGGCCGTCCCGTACTCCCGCTTGTGTAAAGCACAAACAAAAGGTCTTCTGAATCCATTGGTACTGGCTCGCATTGGTCTTTCTCCTTCTCAATTAATTCCTGCCACCAAAGATCACGACCTTTCTTTATCTTGACTGGATTCCCTGTTCTTTTTACCACAATAACTTTTTTCACCTCTGTCTTCTTTATACCTTCGTCAGCATTTTTCTTTAAATCAATAACCTTACCTCGCCGAAAATAACCATCTGCTGTTATTAAGATTTTTGCTTTAGTATCTTGCAATCTTATGTTCAAAGCCCGAGAACTAAAAGCTGAGAACACAACTGAATGAACTGCTCCAAGACGAGCGCAAGCCAACATTGCAATTACCACTTCTGGAATCATTGGCAAATAAATTCCTACCCTATTCCCCTTTTTCACTCCTAATTTCTTCAAAACATTGGCAAATTTGTTAACTTCTCTAAACAGGTCGTAATAGGTGAAAACTCTTGATTTCTCCTTAATTGGCTCCGGTTCCCAGATTAGAGCAACTTTATTTTTCTTCTTCTCTAAATTTCTGTCCAAAGCATTTTGAGTAATATTGAGTTTTCCGTCTACAAACCACTTAAAGTATGGCGGCTTGTGAACAAAAACTTTTCTCCATTTTTTAAACCAAAGCAAATCTTTGGCTAAATCCTCCCAAAACTTTTTTGGATTCCTGCTAGCTTTCTTATAAATTGCCTTATTATTAACCCAGGCCTTTTTTTTAAATTCTTTGCTTGGATAATATAGATTGCCTTTTTTAATCATGTTATTCTATTATACCCTGTAGAAGAAATTTAACAAAGGTTTTTCTGTGAAAAAGTACCCATGCCAAAAATCGTCCGATCGGACGATTTTTGGCATGGTCAAGGCCTCTCCTCAAAGCCCCCTTCAAGGCATATAGCCCAATGTTTCAAGTAATGGAATTTTTCCAAAAACGAAAAGCCTCCCAGCACATATCTCCTTCAATAAGCCCCTTATAATAGTTAGTTGTATATCTTCTCGAATTGAGAGTCAAACTCTACTGCTACTATAAGGATTTTTACACTTATTTCATCGTATTGCCGTTGCCCCGCTTCTCGCTATGTTGCGGTTGCTCTAACGGGCTGCCTCTGGGAGGCTACTTTCAGTATAAAGTTCTTTAAAAGATAAGTCAAGTAAATTTGTAATATTTTTGGATTATGATATAATTAGATTGATGCCAAAAACTTCCTACTTAATTTTTTTAGTAGATGAAAATAGAAAAATAGATTCAACCTGTTTAGACGAAGTTGAAAAAGAAATTAAAAATCACCAAAGTGAAAAGCTATTTTTGGTTTTGCAAACATATGGAGGAGATCCTTTTTCTGCAGTTGCCATTATGACTCTTTTGAGAAAGAGGTTTCAAAAAATTTATATACTTATTCCAAATTATGCAAAAAGTGCGGGAACTTTAATGGCATTAGGAGGAGATGTAATTTATATGAGCGACAAAGCTGCTCTTGGTCCTTTGGATTTACCTATGGAACACCCAAGAGATGGTTCAAGGATATCTGCACTTGATATCCAAAATATAATAACGACACTATCTAATCTTTCAGAGAGTATAGCAAACGACCGATATAAATTTCTTCGTCAAAACGAAATTAAATTATCAAGACTTGATTCTGCTAAGTTAGCTCTACATATAGCAACCGAATTTGTTAAACCAGTTATTCAACAAATTGACCCTTATCACCTTCAAAAGAGTTATCGGGAACTTAGAGTAGCTTTATTTTATGCCATAGATTTATTATCGGCTGCAATGATGAAAAATGATTTCAAAAAAGCTCTTCGAACAGCGAGAGCCTTTGTTAATAATTATCCAGCGCACGAATATTCTATATTTTTAAATGAAGCAAAAAATGCTCTCAAGCTGACCGTTGAAAAGTTAGAGTCTTTGAAAGAATGGAAAATAATCAAAAAAGACTTTGAGGAAATATTTAAAAAATATTACTTTAAAATAATTTATATAGAAAAAAATGATGTTAAAAAATCTTCCAAAAAGAGATAAAACCAAAGAAAAATATACCACCACTGATATAATAAAAAGAAGCCAAAAACTTAGCGGTGATTGGCTTACTAAAGATATTAAAAAGAGATTTCCGCAAGTGGAAGAGAAAAAGAAAATAGAAAAAAAAGAAGAGAAAGAAGACTAAAGAGGAGCAAGAAGCAAAAAGGCCGAAACGAAAGTTTCGGCCTTTTTGCTTCTCTAAATTATATAATTATAATTTCTTGCCTACGTATTCAGTGAATTCTGCTAAACGGCAGGCATAACCATATTCATTATCATACCAGCCAAGGACTTTAATTAACTTGTCTTTAACCATTGTTTGAGAAGCGTCAACAATGGCTGAATAAGTGTCGCCGATATAGTCAGTGGAAACCAATGGCTCTTCTTCTACTCTCAAAATCCCTTTAAGCTGGTTAGCAGCTTTTTTAAATGCAGCATTAACTTTCTCTTTAGTTGTTGATTTCTCTATTTCAACGATTAAATCTAAAATTGAAACTGTTGGAGTTGGAACTCTTATAGCAATTCCATCCAACTTCCCGTCTAATTCAGGGATAATCTTTCCAATTGCTTTGGTAGCCCCAGTAGTAGTTGGAATAATATTCAAAGCAGCGGCCCTGGTTCTTCTTAAATCCTTGTGAGGTAAATCCAATATTCTCTGGTCATTGGTATAGCTGTGAACAGTGGTCATAAAGCCATTTTTAATTTCAAAATTATCATTTAAAACTTTTACGAGCGGAGCCAAACAATTAGTAGTGCAAGAGCCCATATCAATAATTTCATCTTTTTTAGGGTCAAATTTCTCTTCATTAACGCCCAAAACAAAACCCGGAATCTCTGGGTCTTTTCCGGGAGCTGAAATTATTACTTTTTTTGCGCCTGCTTTAATATGTTTTTTAGCTCCTTGCAAATCAGTAAAACGACCAGTGCATTCTAAAACAATATCAACTTCTAATTTCTTCCATGGAAGTTTCTCCGGTTCTGCTTCAGCAAGCATAGCACAAGTAATCTCTTTATCATATCTTCCATATATAGAATCGTATTTTAAAAGATGAGCCAATGTTTTGTTATCAGTTAAATCATTAATAGCAACAACTTCCAAATCAGGATGATTGTCAATAATTCTTCGGAATGTAGGACGACCTATTCTTCCGAAACCATTTATAGCAATTTTTATCATAGATTTAATAATTTAGTGATTTTCTCCTTATCAAAGCCAATAACAATCTGGCCATCTATATCCACAACTGGAACTCCCATCTGGCCTGATTTTTTTACCATCTCATCCAAAGCAACTTTATCTTGAGAAACATCAATATCTTCAAATTCAATATCATGCTCTTTCAAAAATTCTTTTAAAGTAACACAGTATGGACAGCTTGGGGTGGAAAAAACTTTAACCATTTCATTAATCTTTTATTTCGTTAATTAAATCTTGAACAGAGCTACAGACGTCAGCAGGTTTATTCTCTGTTAACTTACAAATTAAAGCAGTTAAATACTCTGTTTCTTTTTCTTCGCCAGATTGGGTTCCAGCTCCAACTCGGTAATATTTACACCCTAAAACTAAAGTTGGTATGCCACCGCCAGTGCTATATTTGGAAAATACATCCATATCAGCTTCTGAATCCATATTATTATGAAAAGCTATCTCTCCCTCAAATTTTGCTGCCACCTCTTCCATTACAGGATGCTCCCATTTACAATAACTACATTCCTCAGAGCCAAAAAAATAAACAATGGGTTTACCATTCTCTTTACAAACTTCATCATTACTTACTGAAAAATTCCCAATTGTCTGACCTGTCTCTTCTGCCGGTAGTTCAAATTCTGCTAAATCAATTACTTGAGGAAAGATAAGCTCTCCATCTTTTGTTATACGCCATTCTACCTCTTCTCCTTCAACCTCAAACTTAACTTTGTACAACCCATTCTCTTCCAATGTCTCTATTAAAGAAATGGCAGCTTCTCCCTGTAAGATATTATCACTAATAAAATTTACCATCTTCTCCCCGGCTTCTTGGGAAGACAAAACCTCACCCTCTTCTGAAGACTTTGAATAGTTGGTGTAAACGATTGCCCCAGCAATTAGGACACCTGCAATAATAATTGCTATTGCTAATAAGTTCTTGTTCATATTTTTTATTTTAGCAAAATGTTTATTTCTTGGCAATAGCCAAAACTTTCTTCATTAAATTTGTCTGCTTTATTCTTCCTAACTTTCCTTTCTGACAAACCTTTTCAGAAAATTCTTTCACCGAATCTTTACCATCGCCAAAAATTAAAATTGGTATCGGCTCTGAACAATGTCTTTTGAGAGAACAGCAAGTGGAATGGTCAGCCGTAGCTACTATTAAGGTATCTTTAAGATTTAAAATTGGTTTCAAATTTCCATCTATCTTCTCAATAAATTCTTTTTTTCCTTTAAAGTTCCCGTCCTCAGCCAAAGAATCCGTTGCCTTAATATGTAAGAAAACAAAATTATACTTTCTCAGGGCCTTTTTTACAGCTTGAACTTTCCCTTTCAAGTTTGTGTTAACAAGCCCATTAGCTCCTTTAACTTTTATCAGGTCCATCCCTAAAATCTTGCCAATCTGTTGATAAAGAAACTTGCCGGCGATACAACAGGCTTTCAAGTTATATCTCTTTTTAAAAGAAGGTAATTTTTTAACAGTAGAAGCACCTCTCACTAAAATATAGTTTGCTACTGGCAATCCCATTTTTTCTCTTTTTTTATTCAAGGGATGAGCTTTTAAAATCTGACCGGCTCTTTTTAAAAATTTATTCAAAACTTTAGCTGTAAAAACTGCGTTAGCACTCTTATTAAAAGGTTTAATTTTTCTTGCCTTTTTCCCAAGTTTTCCATAATGAGGATCACCGTCTGAAATATCAGGGCTCAAATTTTTCCCTCTCATTATAATTCCCAATCTATGTTCTGTGGCGCTTTTTAATAAAAATCTTACATTGTTAATTTTTATTCCATTTAAAGCTTTAATCAAAAGACCTGGATTTTTAATTCTGCCAGCTCTTCTATCAATCATATTTAGTTCTTTATCAACAGTAGCAAAGTTTCCTCTCAAAGCAACATCTCCTTTTTTTGCTTTAAGCCCAGCGCCTGTTGCTGTAATAATTCCCCTCCTTATTTTATAAACTTCAGGGTCATAACCAAACAAAGAAAAATGGGCGCCTTCAGATGTTGGGGTAGCGCCTTGAAACTTAGGTTCAACTAAACCACAAATTCCATTTTCAACTAAAAAATCCAAATTAGGCGTCTTAGCTGCTTCAAGCGGGGTTTTATTCCCAAGAGCCGCAATCGGCCTATCCCCCAGCCCATCAATAATAATTAAAACAATCTTTTTCATTTTTCTTCTTCGATTTTTAATAAACGGTTATACTTTACTAATCGTTCAGGTTTGGTTGGACCGCCGGATTTAATGAAATCAGCGCCAATGCCAACTGCCAAATCAGCAATAAAATCATCCATGGTCTCCCCTGCCCGATGAGAGACCATAATTTTCCAGTCAAACGACTTGGCTAATTTTACAGCTTCAATAACTTCATTTACTGTGCCAACTTGATCTGGTTTAATAATTGTCCCATTGCAAGCCCTTTTACTTCTAGCCTTTTTGATTCTTTTAACATTAGTGGTTAAAAGGTCATCTCCTACAATAGTCACTTTTTTACCCAATTTTCTAGTAATTTCCTGAAACAGTTCCCAGTCCTCTTCTCCAAAAGGATCCTCAAGAAAAATAATTGGATATTTGCTAACTAAGCTGGTATAAAAATCTATGTCATATTTTTTCTTCCTCCAGTGTGACGCAGCACAATCCAGGCCTATTTTTATAGTATATCCTCTGGCCGCCTCCATAATAAAATCCAGGGTCTGGTTTGGGTCTGAAATCTGTGGAGCAAAACCACCTTCATCACCTAGCCCTGTAGCTAAAATCTTTCCAAGCTTCTGATAAATTTCCTTTGCTTGCTCAAACTTCGTAACTATCATAAATTCCTGGAAATCAAGTTTATTTTTAGCATGAAGTCCCCCTTCAATTAAAAGAACAGAAGGTGTAGGTAAACCAGGTTTTGTTTTAGCAATTTGAGAAATATATTTCCAAAGAGGAAGTTTTTTAACAGCAGCACCAGCTCGGCAAACAGCAATGGAAACAGGTAAAATAGCATTAGCTCCTAATTTTGATTTATTTTCTGTACCATCCAAATCAATCATTAACTCATCTATCTCTTTCTGAAGAGCTGGATCTCTAGCTTCAAGCTCAGGAGCAATAATTTGATTTACGTTTTTAACTGCTTCTGATGCTTTTAACTCGATTGCCTCGTGTTTTCCTTCAGAAGCACCTGAAGGAACAGATGCTCTAAAAACACCTTTATTAGTTCTTAATTCAACCTCAACAGTTGGCTTCCCCCTGGAATCCAATATTTCTCTTGCTTTCAAACCCTTAATCATGTTTTCTTTTGAATATAGTTATAAGCGGCTATGGCAGCTTTTGCTCCTTCGCCTGCAGCTGTAACAATCTGCTTAGCAGAACCTACATTTACATCTCCCGCTGCAAAAAGCCCAGGAGTTTTTGTCTGACAGGTTTCATAATCTACCTTTATTTCATCCCTTTCATTAAAATCAACCAAGCCCCTAACATAGGAAGTTGCTGGCTGATAACCAATTTCCACAAAGACGCCCTGAACCTTTAAAGTTTTCTCTTTTCCTGTTTTTCTATCTTCATAGATTATTGAACCTACAAAATCCTTTCCCTTAATTTCTCTTGGAGCAGCATTTGTTATTATCTCTGTCTTGCCAGCTTTTTTAACTATTTCCTGATTTGCAGCATCTGCCCCTGGCTCTGACGCATATTCTAAAATATATATTTTCTTAGCATGTTGACCTAAAAATATAGCTGTTTCAAAACCAGCATTTCCTCCTCCAATCACGGCTACAACTTTATCCTTAAACAATGGACCATCGCAGACGGAGCAGTAGCTCACCCCTTTGCCAATAAATTCTTTCTCGCCGGGAACCTCCAAAGGACGAGGGTCAGCTCCAGAAGCCAGAATTACTGCTTTTACCTGAAATTCTTTTTTGCTTTTAGCAAAAACCAAGAAATCATTATTCTTTTTCTCAACCTTTCTTATTTCATCCATCTCAATATCAATTTTTTGAGATTTCAAATGCTTTTCTATTTTCTGAACTAATTCAATTCCGGAAATTGATTCAAATCCAGGATAATTCTCAATACTTACAGCCTTCTTAGCTATTTGTCCTCCAAAGCTCTTGGTAATTAAAAGAGTTTTTAAACCCAAACGACCAGCGTAGATACCAGCTGTCATTCCAGCCGGTCCCCCACCAATAATAATTAAATCATGCTTCATATTATATCCATTTTACACCATTCCTCTAAAAAGAAAAAGCCCCGCCTGGACGGGGCTTCTCAAAAGTTTTTAGAGAATAACTACCCGGCGAGCCAGCCGCCGTCAATTACCACAGTGGAGCCGGTCATATAAGAGGACTCATCTGATGCCAGAAACAAAACTAAATTAGAAACTTCTTGAGCATCTGCCATGCGATGCATTGGAATCCTGGCTAAAATTCCTTTTTCTTGTTGAGGATCTTTCTTAACCGGGTCAATCATTGGAGTATCAATCATTCCAGGAGAAATAGCATTAACCCTGATATTATATGGTGCCATCTCAAGAGCCAGAGCTTCAGTCATCCCAACAATTCCTCCTTTTGAAGCGCAGTAATGAACAATATTAGGAAAACCAATTCCCTGCTGGCCCATAGCCACAGACGCAATATTAACAATCACTCCTGACTTTTGCTTTGCCATTTCTTTTGCTGCTGCTTGGGCGCAAAGAAAATATCCTTTCAAATTAATATTAATTGTCCTATCCCATTCTTCTTCAGTTAGGTCCAGAAATGGTTTAAATTGACAAATTCCAGCATTATTTACCAAAATATCCAACCTGCCCCATTTTTTTACTGTCTTTTTAACCATCTCCTCAACTTCTTTCTTTTTAGTAACATCACACTTTAGAGCCAAGCCCTCTCCTCCATCTTTTTCAATTTCTTTTACTACTTTTTCACAATCCTCTAAAGAAATATCAGAAGCAACCACTTTTGCTCCTGCCTTAGCCAAAGTTAAAGCATGAGTTCTGCCCATGCCTCTTCTGGCTCCGGTAATAATTGCTACTTTGTTTTTTAAATTAAGCATCTTTAATTAAGTTTTTATTTTAGAAAGCGACCTTTTATTACTTGAGGGATTGCCTCAATTAAATCAGTAGCCATTACTGATTCTCCTAATTTTTTGCAAGCTATTTCTCCAGCCAAATCATTGATTAAAATACCGGCTTGGGCTGCTTCAAAAGGACTCATCCCTCTTGCTAACAAAGCCCCGCAAACACCAGCTAAAGTATCTCCCATACCGCCGACGGTCATATATGGAGAACCAGCTTTGGCAATAGCAACTTCTTTGCCATTAGAAATTATATCTATTTTTCCTTTTAATAAAATTGTTGTCTTAAGCCGGCCAGCTTCTTCCTGAACTATCCTTATTTTCTCTTCGTCAGAAAGTTCAGCCACTTCTTTTCCTGTCAAAACGAAAAATTCGTGAGCATGGGGAGTAATCAAAGACGGTTGGTCAGATATTGTTTCTGGTTTTTTCCCTAAAGCATGAATTCCATCAGCGTCAACAACAACTGGCACGGAAACCTGAGATAAGTATTCCAAAATTGCTTCTTGGGTTTCTTGCGACCTTCCCATTCCTCCGCCGATCACCACAGCTGCTTTTCCTTTAGCAGCAGCTTTAGCGCCTTTCGTCATTGAAATTAAAGTAATTAAGTTCTCTTTGTTCAAATGAACTCCTTGTAAAGGATAAGCTGCTAAATTAGGGCTAAAAGAAGCAATTATATCAGCCGCTCTTTTTGGAGCAATAATTCTAACCATATCTACTCCTGTTTTAAAAGCAGCAAGGGCTGAAAAAGCTGGAGAACCACTATAAAATTCTGAACCGCCAATAACTAACAACAAACCATAATCATATTTTCTGGCAGTCGCAGGCCTTTTTTGATAGATATTTTTTAGAATGGATTTATTTACTTCAATCATATTATTTTTAATTCTTTTAAATAATTTTTTAATTCAGGGCCGAATTTGGGATGTTTCAAAGAGAAATAAAGGTTTGATTTTAGCCATCTAATTTTATCCCCGCATTCAAGCCAGTTCCCTTCAAATTCATATCCATAAATCACTTTACCATCTTTCAGCATCTGATTATTAAAAACCTCAGCCAGAATTATTTCTCCCTTTTTAGTGGGCCTGGCTTTTTTCAAATAATCAAACACTTCAGGAGTCAAAATATATCTTCCCACAATTGCCAAATCAGAAGGAGCTTCTTCCAAAGATGGCTTTTCTATGATTTTTTTAATTTTGTAAAGACGATTAGCAATTTTCTCAACACCAACTATTCCATATTGAGGGATTTTATCTTTAGGCGGACGATGGAGGGCAATAATTGGTTTTTGGCAGGTCTTAAAAATTCTGGCTAATTGTAAAACACCGGGTGTTTTTGAATCAATAACATCATCTCCAAACATACAAGCCACAGGTCCTTCCCCTACAAGTTTTGCCGCCTGTAAAAGCGCGTGACCGTCCCCTAAAGGCTTTTTTTGTAAAACATAAGAAAAAGAAATATCTTTTAAAAGTTCTTCTAATTTTTTCATCTCTGCCAAGATATTTTCTTTTTTTCTCTCTTTTAAGATTTTTTCTATTTTAGGAGAAGGTTTTAGATAATCTAAAACCTTTTTGTTCTCAGGGTTTAGAACAAAAATTATCTCTTGAATATCTGAGTTCTTTGCTTCTTCAATAATATATTGAATAATCGGTACATCTGCCAATGGCCAAAGCTCTTTTGACACCACCTTTGTTAAGGGCAGAAATCTTGTAGCTGCACCAGCCAAAGGAATAATAGCTTTTTTTATTTCCATATTAATCATTTATTTTTCTTCTAAATATAGCCGGGGTTTCCCAAATCTTTTCCCTTTCTAATAATTCTTTTTCTTCTTCTTCAATAACCTTTTTTAATTGAAGAGCATTTCGTCTAACTTTCTCGCCTGCCATCGGCTTCGCCTTAGGCGAATGGCGGGCAGGCCCTTTAGTTTTTTTCTCTTTCCTTTTGAGTTGCCTTTTAGTTTTGGGAATTACTTTTTCTTTTTTGGGCTTAGTTTTCCTGGGTTTCTTTTTAATTAAACCCCTCACCTTTTTTAATCGAGAAAAGGTGCGGGATAAAGCTTTCTTACTAACAGTTTTGCGTTTAGTTTTAATTTTAATTTTTTCTTTTATTTTTACTTTTGGCTTGGATTTGGGTTTCCTTACTATCTTGGTTTTTGATTTCGGCTTTTCTTTCTTTTCTATTTTTGGCTTTTTTGTCTTTGGGGTTTTCTTTTTCCTTTTTGGCTTCTTTCGAAAAGTAAAGGATTTGGTTTTCTTCTCAGTGGGTTTTAACAAAAATCTCTTTTTCCCACAACCTGTAGCTAACAGGGTTATCTTGATTTTCCCTTGATATTTCTGACCTTGACTAATGCCGAAGATAATTTTTGCATTTTTATTTATGGAATCAGCAATTATCTTTGACAGCTGAGAAACTTCTGAAAGCTGAAGCGTCTTTCCTCCTACTATGTTATATAAAATCCCCTTGGCTCCTTTGATAGTGTAAGGATAGAGGGGACTGGAAATTACTTTTTTAGCTACCTCTTCCCTATCGGGCTCTTCAATTTCTATTGTATTTAAATAACTTAAACGACCGCGACCACCAAGAATCGTTCTCAAATCAGCAAAATCAATGTTAATGAGACCGGGCAAGTAAATCATCCCAATTAATCCTTCTAAGTTCTCAGCTAATCTTTCGTTAATAGCGGAAAGAGCATCTTTTAAAGGCGTATCTTTATCAATTATTTGAAAAATTCTTTCATTAGGGATAACTGAATAAGCATTAAGGTTAGGCCTTATCTTCTCAAGAGATTCTTTGGCAATCTCCATTTTTTTCTCTCCCTCAAATTCAAAAGGTAAAGTAAAAATTCCATAAGTAAGGCAACCTAAATTCTTTGAAATCTTAGCGAAAACAGGGGTAGCCCCTGAGCCAGTTCCTCCTCCCAAACAGGCAACTATAATACAAAGATCTTGCCCCTCAAAAAGCTTTTTTATTTTCTCTTTCTCATCTAGGGCAGCCAGCTCCCCTAACTCAGTATTCATCCCAGTACCCAATCCTTTGGTTAAACTCTGACCAAACTGAAATCGCTTTACTTGTCTTACTGCCCTAAGAGATCTAATATCAGTATTAGCTATTACAAAATCTGCCTTCTTTATCCTGGAAACAATCTCTGAAACAATTGAACCACCTCCTCCTCCAATCCCGATTACCCTGATTTTGGTTTTGTGAATTGTAATGTCAGAAAAAGGAGGTTTAACCCGCACCTTTTTTCGTACAATAGTTCGACGTTTTACAGACTTAGTCCTCTTGGGTTTTCTTCTTATTTTTACCCTTTTCTTTACTTTTAATTTAGCCTTAACCTTAACTTTCCTCTTTTTGGTAGGTTTTAAAGTTTTCTTTTTCTTTTCTATTTTTTTACCCCGTAGCACTTTTTTTCCAGTTCTTTTGTCCAACCTCTTTTTTCGAACAGTGGTACGAGGTTTAGTTTTCTTTTTCTTGGCCATACTCTTTTTCTTAACCATTAATTTATTCTACCTAACCTTCCTTTAAAAAGCAACAGCTTACAGAGAACAGTTTTCTGTATTACTATGATAACAAAAATTTTGAAAAAATTCGACCCCCACTACCAAAATATTGGTGTGGGGGCAAACAAAGTAGCCAAAAGAACATCTTTTGACTACTTCAAGTGAAAGTTTTAACCATTCATTCCAATTCTTTTTCTACATCTTTGATTTCTTTGCTAATAGCTTCTTCAGAAACCCTTAAGGCTTTTTGTAATTTATCGCGAATTTCTTTTTCTCCCTTTGATAAGCCTCGTCTCTTATCAAAATATTCAACCTGCTCTCGAACTTCTTTACGCAAATTACTAAAGGCCTGTTCAACACTTCTTTTCGCCTCCTCTGTTTCTCTCCCAATTCTTTTCCGCCAAAGAGAAATTCGATACCAAGCATAAAAGGTTATTAATATTAACAAAAGGATTGTTAATATTAATAATATAATTAAGGATATAAGAGTAATCATAACTGTTAGATAACCTATAGTTATTTTACCAAACTTTATTAAAGCTGGCAAGGTAACTGCGATAGTAATTTTTTCGGTTGAGTAGCTCTTTGCGCCTCGGCTGTCAGTTATTTTTGCCCAAACCTGATAAGTTCCTTTCTCTAAACTTTTGTCATAGATAAAAGTCCAATTACCTTCACTATCTGTCTTAATATCTCTAGTAATTGGTTCTTCTCCTTCTTTTTTAACAAAAACTGTAACTGTGGCATCCGGGTATTTAGAAGCTCCCTTAATAACTAAAATATCTTCTACTTGAACTGTCTGAGGAAAATCAGTAATAATCGGTGCCTCTAAGGCAATTAAAACTTTTCGATGAGTAATCTTGCCCCAGCCATATTTATTCTTAAATTTAATATGGAAATACCAGATTCCACCTTCAACGTTTTCATATTTCTTTGATACCATTAAACCATCTGAAATCGGTCCGGGATCAGCAAAAGGTTCTGGATGAAGCGCTAAACTTACTCCGGTAACATCTGGAGGGAGCTCCCAGGAAAATTCTGGGTTATTATTAGAATACCATTCATCCGGGTCAGAATGAGTAGGAGAAGAAACAATAGGAGCAGCTGGAGCTCCGGCCGGAACTGGAGGAGTGTATTCTTCTGGAGGTTCAGTAATTACTTTTTTTTGAATAACATAAGTTCCAGAAACCATATTATCTAATACATTTGTTCCCTTTCCATCAGCTGCTAAAACTGAACCTGAGGAAAAAGTTACCTTAGCTGAAGCATTAGCTTTAGCTTTAAAAGTAATAGTAATAATAGTTCCTGAAGTTCCGGTAAATTTGTCGGGCGTGCCTCCGCCAAAAGTTATATTTCCAGTAGAATTAGAAAAAGTCGGTTCATTAGTCCAGAGAGTAAAAATTGAGCTTGATTTTGAAACGCTAACTACTTCAAGCTCTTTTGTATTGAAAACTAAAACTCCTTCGGCAGCGTTAATTGCATGTCCTCCGCTACTTACTTTAACTGCAACAGGAAAAGTACTGCCAACAGTATAAGTGCCGCTGGAAGGAGATAAATACAAAGAAACCGAAGCCCCCTGGGCTTCATTTACCCAAAAGCATGCAAAAAAGAGCGCAAAAATACACAAAGCTAAAATTAGTGTTTTTTTATGTATTTTTTCCATATCCAAATTACTACCAAGACACCGAATAAAACTACGGGGATTATCCACCAAGGAAATGGTTTCTTTGGAATTTCTGGAATATATTCAGCAATCCTTTCATTTCCTGCTTTATCAACTGCTTTCACTTTTATTATACTCTTTAAGCTTTGGTCTTCCAATAGATAAGGGCTTTCCGCTTTTTCCCAATCTCTTTCCCCCTCCTTAAACTCAAAATGACTAAGACCAGTTTGTTTATCAGTGGTAGAAAAGATAATAAAATATTTACCCTCAAAAATGGCCGAATCCTGATGAATTTCTATTTCAAATGGTTCTGGGGGAATTTTGTCTTCTTCAAGTTCTTGCTGCCATTCATCTTTTGCAGGTCCTAATCTCTCCTGCGAAATTGTATATGCTACTCCTTTGGTACTTAATTCAGCCAAAGTCCCCAGCCCATCATTTAATAATACTTGTGAAGTATGTAAAAACTTTACTTCTGCTTGCTTTATCCCGCTTTCCTGTACTTTAAATATAATTCTTCCTAATAAATTACTCTCTCCTACGCCGCCAGGTATTTCCCCGCAATAACCTGCCGGTACTCCGCCAACAAAAGAAATTAAACCCTCGGATTGATTAATCTGAGGAGTTTCCAACCAAAGAGTTAAAATAGAATCACCTTGACTGAAATCAACTGCTTCTAATATCTCCTGAGAAAACTTTAAATCAACCTTTACAGTATTAATACATTCTTCTTCAATATCAATTTTTATCTTCACTATAAAAGTATCTTCTGGCTGATATTCTCCTTGGGATGGTTCTAAATACAAGGTTGCTGCAAAAGCAATAACAGGAAATAAAAGAAGACCAATAATTAAAATAATAATTTTTGATTTTTGATTTGTCATATAGTTTAGCCGCTCCAGTAATACATCATAATTGAAAAATCTGGCAAGTCCACTATCCCGTTCCTGTTCTGGTCAACACAAGCATTAGCCCTGCCCCACCAATAAAGTAAAATAGAAAAATCAACTAAATTTGTTCTTCCATCTTTGTTTAAATCAGCACGAGGACAAAATTCTTCAGGCAGACCTTCTTCTCCTATATAAAAGGTCAAAAGCCCGCTAAATCCGCTTCTTTCTTCCTCGTTTAAGTTAAAACGAGCTTTTGTAATATGAGAACCTTCTTCCAAAGGTTGAGTATCAAATGCCAAAAGCCATGCGCCAATTTCATCAGTTTGAACTTGTTCAATAATCTCTGATGAATGAATATGAACATCAACTTCTACTTCTGGCACAGCCTGGCCAAAAATATTTAAAGTTTCTCCTTTTTGAAGAGCAGTTTTATCTAAATCAATAGTCGGGGGTAAATAAATTCCGCTAACCGTAGTTGTGGTATTTGAGAAAACACGAAAAGTTAAGGTATAAGTAATAGATTTTATACCATCTTTATCCTTAGCCCAGAGACCGAAAGTATAAATTCCAGCAGTGATATTAGTAATTTCTGCTCTAAAATCTGCTTTGGAATCTGCCTTAACAGTAGTTGTTATTTTGCCATCTTTTAAGATTGTGATTGAGGAATTTGGATAAGCTTTTCCTTTGAAGATAACTTTAGTTGCAACTCGCGCAACACCGCCTCCGCCGCCCGAAGGCGGCGCTGTAGTTGTGCAATTAGAAGTATTAAAGGTGCATTCGTCGGGTCCGCCGGCTGGATAGCAGCTTAGATTCCCGCTTTCATAACCAAGCCCCTGACAGGTTTGGCCTCCTAAATCATCTCCATCACATTCCTCGTTTCCTTCCCTCTCGCCGTCGCCGCAAACTGCGGTAATCTCAATATGAAGTTGAGTATCAGCGGCGAAAGTGTAATATTCACTAATTAATAAACTAAAAATAATAAATAAAATCAGCAGGGAGGTCTTTTTTAAAAGACTATTACTAAGCATTTTATTATTATAACGAAATATTAAAAGAAAAGAAAATATAATAAAATATCGCTTGTGGATAACCTCTCTTGACAGGATAATCTACAATCATGCTACAATTAAGAAATACAAATATGTCCCAGGTAAAAAACGAAATAAAAACTATTAAAGAACGAATTTATTCTCTTTTAATTTTGAGCATACTTTTTGGGATGCTCTTTACTTCTCTCAATGTTGCTACTGCTAGTAATCAAGATACTACCAATTTGGCTGTTAATATTACCACTGGCTCCTTAGATACGGCTGCAGAAAATACAGATTTCGACTGGCCCGATGCTACTGCTGGTCAAGCTTCAAACCAACAGGAGAATATGAACAATATCCAGGTCACTGACTATCGGGGCAATTCTGGCGGTTGGTCCTTAACTGCTACTGCTAATAATCTGGAAGCAGGTACTAATATCTTAAATACCTATGCTCGAGCAAAAACGAGTCCTGGTGATGTTACTAACTTAAATTCATCTGATAACACCGGGGTTACTGCTGGTTCAGATAACCAGGCTTTGGGGTCTAATGCCACTAATGCTGTTAATATGATGACAGCGAGTGCTGGCAATGGGGCTGGTGCTTTCCAATTAGATAACACCGTGATGAATCTTAGTATTGAAGCCGGGGATGCTGCTGGAGATTATACTGCGGTACTAACTTTAACGGTTTCGTAATTTAGAGGGACAAGAATTATCAAAAGAGCTGTATGAATCAATCTGGTAAA
The DNA here is from genome assembly GCA_020148045.1 of Patescibacteria group bacterium. Lineage (NCBI taxonomy): Bacteria > Patescibacteria group bacterium. The sequence goes on along the minus strand of JAHCRG010000006.1, from coordinate 177,893 downwards.
TTTAGTAAATCCCTAATCAAAAGAATTAGGGATTTTAAATTTTATCCGCAAAAGAGATTGCTCATTTTTATATTTCTTGCTTTAATTGCAATGTTCTTTATTAATTTAAAAGCTCCTTTAGATCCTGATTTGGGCTGGCATTTAGCTAATGGTAGATATTTTTTAGAACATCGTACTATTCCCCGTTTAGATATGCTCTCCCATAGTATGGCTGACTACCCCTGGATTGCCCACGAGTGGTTTACTGATATTATTTTTTTCTGGATTTATAATAATTTTGGTTTTTGGCCCTTAGTAATTATTTTTTCTCTCATAGCCAGCGCCGCTTTCTTATTAGCTGCCTCAGCTATTTTTACCAGCTGGGAATACCGGATCACTGCTGCCCTAATTGGCTCCCTGGCCAGTGTTCCCATTATTGGAATTCGACCTCAGGTCATTACTCTTTTTAGTTTAGCTTTAATTATTTTTTTATTATTCCGCTGGCGTCGTTCTCCCTCCAATAAATTAATCTTTTGGCTACCTTTAATTTTTCTTTTCTGGGTAAATTTACATGGCGGTTTTTCTATTGGTCTGGTGGTATTATTTTTATTTCTTCTTTTAGAAACAACAAAGTTTTTCTACCAAAAGATTTCTTTTTGGCAATCTTCTTCTGTTTCTTATTCCCAAACCCTAATCAAAATTTGGTTGGTAAAATTAAAAAAACGCTTATTTAATATCAGGTGGTTCCAAAATGAAGTATTAAGCAAACAACTTTTAGGAAAGCTGGCATTAATATTTTTAATAAGTATACTGGCAACCTTGGTTAATCCTTATGGAGTGGGAATTTATAAAGAGATTTATAATACTTTTGCTCAAACTCAATCCGGAGCTTATGTAAAAGAACATATTGGTGAATGGCAGAATGTTACTTCAGCTAATGCCATGAGCTATTTCTTTATTATCTATGTGATTTTTTTAGGATTTTTAGTGCTGCTGAATATAAAAAAACTGGGCTTTACTTTAATAGCTTTTGCCTTAATCTCTCTTTATTTTGGTTTTTCTTCTTGGCGCCATATGCCAGTCTATATTGTCATTACCCTTCCTTTATGGGTTTCATCAATGAAAAATCTGGTAGGTGAAACTCTTTCTTCAATGTCACGTTCAAAATTAGTAATTTCGCTTTTACTTTTAGTAACTGTATTGATTGGTTGGCAGAGAGTAACCCAAACTTTTCCTTTAATTAATTCTCCCGAGAAAGCTGCCCAAGCCGGAAACTACCCTTACGGGGCGGTTCAATATATCAAACAGCATCTTGATGAACTTCCCGGTCAGATGTTTAATGAATATAATTGGGGAGGCTATTTAACCTGGCAATTGCCCGAGAAAAAGGTGTTTATTGATGGTCGGATGGCAATCTGGCAATTACCGGGCAGAAATCCCTTTGAAGATCATGATAATTTTTTAAGTGGTAAAATGAATTATGCTCAATTTATTGATAAATATGACATTGATTGGGTATTAGCATATCCTCAACGGGTTGTTTCGTATATTTTAGTAAATGCCGATTGGCAAATAGTTTATCAAGATGAAATTAGTATTATTATTAAAAAACCTTAGTTATGGAGAAAAACGAATACGAAAAATTATATCAATTCGAAAATTACTACTGGTGGCATGTAGGTAGAGGTAAAATTATTTATAGGCTGCTAAAAAACTATTTGCCCAATGAAGAACCTTTTGTTATAATAGATGTAGGCTGTGGGACCGGTATCAATTTGGCCACCTTGGGAAAATTTGGAAAGGTTATCGGAGTTGATTCTTCAAAAAAAGCTCTACAATTTACTCGCAAACGGGGTTTTAAAAATCTCCGGCAAGCCAAAGCAGAAAAACTTCCTTTTGGTGATAAATCTTTTGATTTAGTTACCGCCCTCGATGTAATTGAACATATTGCTGATGATTTAAAGACTCTCAAGGAATTTCATCGAGTATTGAAAAGCCAAGGTCTACTTTTAATTACTGCTCCTGCCTACCAGTTTATTTGGTCAGAGCATGACGAAGCCCTTCATCATTTCCGCCGCTATACTGCTTCTCAGCTCCACCAAAAACTCAATCAAGCCGGTTTTCGGGTAGTGAAACGAAGTTATGTTATTACTTTTACCTTTCCTTTAATTCTAGGTTATCGTTTATTAAAGGGTATATTATCCAAAGGTAATTTAACTCCTCAAACTTCTTACGTTATTTTACCAAAATTTCTTAATAATCTTTTAATTTTTACATTAAAAATAGAAGCTCAATTACTTAAATATATCAATCTTCCCTTTGGCACTTCAGTTGTCTGTCTCGCCCAAAAGAATTAAAATTATGAAAAAAAATAATTTAATAAAGTTAATAATTATAGGAATAATCATAATAGGCATAATAGGCGGGGTCATGGAGGTTAAGGCAGCCGGGATAGGAGGCTTAAGTATTTTACCAGCTTTTCCTGACCTTGATGTCAAATATTCTGATATCTGGTTTATTTACAATCTTGACAAAGAAGAAAGTAAGCGGGACGCAGTAAGAATTAAAAATCGTACCGGTGAAGATGTAGAAATAAAAATTTATCCAGTAGATGCTGGCCTCACTCCAGACGGTGCTTTTGCCCTGAATAATGAAGGCGATGAACGTCTGGGTATTGGCGGGTGGATTGAAATGGAGAGTTATAAATTAGTTATTCCAAATGATACTGAGCAGCTTATCTATTTCACTATCTCTATTCCTCAAGACGCTGAGGTGGGTGATCATATGGGTGGAATTATAGTGGAGAATTTAGAAAGGCAGAAAGGCGGCAGAGAAGGGGCTTTAACCATTATCACCCGGGTAGGGGTGCGAGTCTATGAAACGGTACCAGGTGAAATTGTTAAAAAAATTGAGCTAACTGGTTTTGATTTTACTATTCATAATAAACGTCTTACCGATAAAAATACTACCTGGGAAAAGATTAAACATGTTTTAGGACTTCATAAATATGGACAGCTTAACATTGCTTTAAAAAACACCGGTAATGTCCACCTTAATCCTTTGGCTACCATTGAGATACGTGATATTTTTGGCGGTCATATAGCTACCCTGGAAAACATTGCCCTGGGTACTACCTTTCCTGTAAAATCCACTCTCCTTCCTCGACGCTGGGAAAATCCTCCGGCTTTTAATTTTGTCCGAGCCAGCCTCCTTATCAATTATGGTGATAATCAAACCATTGAAAAAAATATTTCTTTCTTTATTATTCCCTGGCCATTAATATTTTTCTTAGTTGTCTTAATTATTCTTTTCTTCCTTGGCCGGTTGCTCTGGCATCTCTGGTTAGCTAAAGTCAAGCTTACTATGGAAAGTCATACTGTAGAAAAAAAGCAGACTATTATGGATATTGCTAAAAAATATAGTGTTTCCTGGAAAAAACTGGCCCGAATTAATCGTCTCAAACCGCCCTATATATTAAAAAAAGGAGACACTCTATTTATTCCAAAAAAGAAATAACTGATGTCCCTCAATTAAAAATCCACCAAATAAAACTCGGTGGATTTTTGTTTTCTATTTATTACTGAACAGTAAAAGTTAATGTACCAGTAACCTCCGCAGCCAAAAGATTATTAGAAATGTAAACTTTAATAGTCGGATAAATATCGCAGGTGCCGCTGCCAGATGAAGTGGTTACAATGGTTCTGGTAGAATCTAAACTATATTCATCGCTAATCGGCTCGTCTATCTCGCTAAAACCACTGCAATTTGCCGCTGGAATTTGGGTGGGATTGGTTTCGGGATTATCGTCAGTTTTTAATTTAACATCAGAGGCAAGAATGGTGTTACCCCCACCAGTAAGATTAGTGGAAGAAACAGTAACAGTAAAACCAGCTTCAGCAGTCACCTGAACTAAAGCCGGAGGGTCAGCATTAAAATTTCTCTCGCTATATCCCACTCCTCCTAAAGTATAATCAGGCATCTGAACATTCTCAGGAGCAGTGATATCCAACGTAGGAGCAGGAGTATAATCTACATAAAAGTAGGCGGCATCAACCCCAGCATTATCGGTAGTATTTGGTCTATCAAAATAACAAGTGGCAGCATTTATAGCGTCCCAAGTAGTAAGAATTGTTGACACATTAACGCTTACCCAACCCCAACTTGTAGGTGGTCCTAAACCGGTATCAGTAGAATTTATGTATGTTGTAAAATTAGTAGAAGCAACTCCGTAAGCATAAATATAAAGATAAACGCTATTAATCGTGCCTGTTTGAGCAGTGTCTGCAAAGCCATAAACACCAGAATCAGAATTTCTGCCAATACTATAAATATAGTTGGTTGGTTGGTCTTGTGCGTTAAGATAAGGAACCGTACCCGCGGTAGTCCAAACACCAACCGAAACCTCTGTGTTAACATATAATGAAAGCGTTTCCGGCGCAGCTTTAACCTCCTTTACTTCCGGTGGCACTGGCGGTTTCTGCCAAATCTGGGGCCAGCCGGAAAAAATCCAAACCGTCACCAAAGTAAAAATAAGGCAAATCACCAAAAAATTCCCTAAAGCATTTTTAACAATCTTTGGCATTAATTTATTTTATTATATTCTTATACTTTCCCAAAATTAGATTCCATCTGATTTTTAATATCTCAAAAAACATTTTAACCATATTTTTAAATTTTACCTTGCTTTCTGGATCATTTATCCAAGTTATGGGAATTTCTTTAATTTTATAGCCCAGTCTTTTTGCTATAACCAAGACCTCGGGATCAAATCCAAAACGGTAAATTGTGACTCTGGAAAAAATATCTTGCCCTGCCTTTTCTTTAAAACCCTTAAAACCGCACTGAGTATCTTGAATCTTCCAAAGACCAATAATTATTTTTCTAACTAATTTAAAACCTCCTCCCAAAATTACCTTTCTTAACCAGGGTTGAGGTACAGCCAGGACCGCCCCTTTAACATCTCGCGAACCGATGACAACATCGTATCCCTTGGAAAACTCTGGCCACATTCTCTCAACCTGATTAATTGAAGTTGCATTATCGGCATCAGTAAAAATTCGATATTCTCCTTTGGCCTCAAGTATTCCTTTTTTGACTGCGTAGCCTTTACCCGAGTTTTCGATATTTATCAATTTTAAATTTGGAATTATTTTCTGTAATTCTTTGACTACTTCTGAAGTTCTATCGGTTGAACCGTCATTAACAACGATAATTTCCGACAAATAAGACTGTTTTTTCAAATAATCATTAATTTCCCGCAGGGTCTTTGGTACTCTTTTCTCTTCATTATAGGCTGGAATAATCACTGAAAGGTGAATTTTTTGATTTTGGTTATTCATTATTTTATTTTAATTACTAATGTTAATTATTCGACTTGCAATTGTATTTTAACATAGAGGATGTTAAAATACTAACATGTCTAACCGTCTCACAAATTTAATCGCTGGTCTTCTGCTTCTTACGGTATTCTTAGTTTGCTTTTTCAGTATGAAAGATGATTCAGCCACCATGGACGAAATGTCTCATATCCCGGCCGGCTATTCTTATTTAACCCAGAAAGATTTTCGAATTAACCCGGAGCATCCGCCATTGATAAAAGACCTAGCTGCTGTCCCTCTTCTATCTTTGGACCTGAATTTCCCAAAAAACCATGCTTCCTGGACTGAGGGAATTAATGAACAGTGGTGGTTTGGTTCTCAGTTTTTGTATCGTTCGGGGAACAATCCTGATCAGATTGTATTTTGGGCCCGAATCCCAATGATTTTGCTTTTAATATTTTTAGGTTGGTTCCTCTTTCGCTGGGCAAGAGAATTAGCCGGAAACAAAGTTGCTCTTTTGGTCTTAACCCTATTTTCCTTCTCCCCTACTTTTCTGGCTCATGGGAGATTGGTAACTACTGATATTGCAGCTGCTTTGGGAGTGGTCTTGGCTACTTATTTTTGGTTAAAATTTCTAAAAAGCCCGACAAAAAAGAATATAATTTTAGCCGGGCTGATATTCGGGCTATCAATGCTCTTAAAATTTTCCTTAGCCCTGCTTGTTCCCTTCTTTGCTGTAATTACCGTAATTTATGCTTGGTCTCAAGAAAAGGGTTCTAAAAAATGCCTCTTAGGAATTCTGAAATACATCGGGCTGGCTCTAATTGTAGGAATAATTGGAATGATTCTTATCTGGCCGGTTTATCAATTTCATCTTTTAAATTATCCAGCCGAACGCCAATTACAAGATTCTGAATTTATTTTAGCTTCAAGCGGCATAAATCCTCTAAAAAATCTTTGTCTCTGGATGGCTGACAAACCAGTGCTCCGACCCTATGCCTATTATCTTTTAGGACTTCTAATGGTTACTCAAAGGGTAGCTGGCGGCAATACTGTGTATTTTCTTAATGAAATTTCAAATGGGGGCTGGTGGTATTATTTCCCGACTGTTTATCTTTTAAAAATACCCTTAGCTTTTCATATTTTAACTTTAATTGTTCTTTTGTATGCAGCCTGGTTAATTATAATTAAAAAGCCTTTTTGGCAAAATACTTTTCATCGGTTAAAAGATTGGATAAAAAATCATTTTCCCGAATTTTCAATGATGGTATTTTTAATAATTTATTGGCTCACTTCTATAACTGGAACTCTTAATATTGGAGTAAGGCACCTTTTGCCTGTTTTTCCTTTTACCTATATTTTAGTTAGTCTGGGAATAGCAAAATGGATAAAAAGAATACCCGGCATATCCCGGAAAAAAATGGGAACTTCTCTTGTTTCGGTGCTTTTGGGCTTTTACATAATTTCTTCTCTCTTGGTTTGGCCTCACTACTTAACCTATTTTAATGAAATTGCCGGAGGGCCCCAAAATGGATACAAATATGTGGTGGATTCAAACTATGATTGGGGCCAGGATTTGAAACGACTAAAAAAATGGGTGGATGAAAATAAGATTGAGAAAATTTATGTTGATTATTTTGGCGGAGGCGATACCGAATATTATCTAAAAGAAAAATATGCTTCCTGGTGGGGCGATCGTAATAAAAAAGAACTTCCCCAAGGAAGTTATCTGGCGGTCTCGGCAACCCTTCTTCAGGGAGGCAAAGGAAGTCCTACCCATGGTTTTGATCAACCAACCGGCTACTATCGCTGGCTTGACGATTATCAGCCAATAACCCGGGTCGGCAACTCAATATTTATCTATTATATTCCCTAAGATTTAACTATTGTTTTGTTCATTGGATAAATAAAATTGCCCATCGCTGGGCAATTTTACTTTGCTCCGGGGGACGGACGATGTTAGAACTTAGTTTTGGGAGAATTTTCCTATTTATTTTCCAGAACTACACATTCATTACCATTAAAGCATTTATCGGGTCCACAATCACAAATTTTTACCTGATGGCTGTAATCCGGAGCACACCCGCAGGGACCAACAAGACAGAGGTTTGGATAATCACTGGTTGCTTTACAGCATAGAGAAGTTGTTATCTCGCCTCCAGAATCAATACATGCCTCTCCTGCTCTATCTTTTACTTTTCCAGCCTCTTCATCCCAACATTCAATAACCATATCTACTGGAAAGTTATAAGGCTCAATGTCTGAACAAAACATAGCTCCAACCCCATCATATACTAATTTCCAGTTACCATTTTCTTTAGCTGCTAAAAAACCACCCTCTTCGCCAGGTCCTCCTTCTCCAAACTTAACTCCGCCCATAAGATGACCCTCTGTTTCCTTGCTGATATTTATGGTGATTTCTGAAACTTCTTTATCGTACTTTTCAGCAAAAAGTTTTTTTATTGCTTCCTCTTTAGAAACTAAAGGCTCTTCTTCAAAAACTCCTTCGCATTTCCCATTTACGCATTTACAGGACTTTGGGGCTGCACAAAAACAATCGCCTTCTTTTTCCCATTGGTAGTTTTTATTAAAACATCCACAATTACAGTCCCCATCTTCTCCAAAAACAACACAATCAGAATCAACTTCACAGTTCTTGGCTTCTGCCTCAGTTATTCCTTGAGGTGCTGAAATTGATTGATAAATCCAATAACCTACTATTATAATAACTACTATGGTAATGATTGCAATTAATGTTTTAGACATATTATTTTTTAATTAAAGTTATATTGCGACCTTTCGTTTCTATTCTACCAAAAAATCGCCTTCTTGGCGATTTTTTTGGACGATGCCTGCCCTGAAAAATTGAAGGGTTAGAACCTGTTTGGTTGAAATTTAAAGAAGCTTACTTCACAGATGAAGCTTATATCCCCCACTTTCAATTATCTTTTTGGGGTTAGTATACAGTTTCTCTTTCAGTTGTTCTTCGTTTAAAAAACCTTTTAAAACCAATCCTGAAGACAAAGGAACTAATACTCTTATACCCCTTAAACCATTCTTTAAGGGGTCATCGTGGGGTGCGTGATCAGAAGCAATTGCATCTATTGTGCCGTCTTTTAACCCCTCAATAATGGCGTTTAAATCTTCGGTGTCTCCAAGAGGAGGATTCATTATTAGATCCATGTCTCGAGAAGTAAAATAAAAATAATGGGGGCAGGTTTCACAAGTTATTTTTAATCCATCCTTTTTTGCTATTCTGATTAAATCAACACTTTCTTTTCTACTTATATGCTGGAAATGTAAATGGCCACCAGTCTCGCTATAAATCTCTAAATATTTTTTCAGCATTTCCGTTTCGGGTTCTAAATGAGCCATTACCAAAACATTTTTACTTAGTACATATTTTAATATTTCTAGATTGCCTAAACATTTTCCATCATCGCTAAATCCTGCAACATAAGGTTTTATATTCTCCACATCAACTGGCTCTTTTCCATCTAAATTCTTTGTAATCGCGCTTACCGGTATTGCTTTTACTTCTTTATATCTTGGAATTTCTAATGATTTCTTTATAATCCCAAGGCTGTCTAATGGCGGTTCGGTGTTCGCCATATAAAGAAAGATGTTAATCCGACCAAAGTATGCCTCTCTGCCCAAGACATTCTTTATGTTTTTTCGGTTTTTCAATCTTAAACCCAGAGAAGGGTATTCTCTTAAATGAGTATGTATGTCTATAATTGGAAAATCAAAATACATGCTTTTTTATTCTACCAAAAAATCGCCTTCTTGGCGATTTTTTTTGGCGTGCCACGGGATGGACGATGTTAGAACCTGTTTAGGAAAATAAAAAGCAACTTATACATCTAACGATAAGTCGCTTTATATTTATTATCCATATATGGTTTCCGTATGAATACCAGCTCCTTTAGCAGCACACATCAATGTTCCATCTGGAACCCCTTGCCAAGAACTCATGATGTCAAATCCTTCTTCGTCAGTTTTTTTAATAAAAGCTCTGGTAACAAGTTGTTCATCGTCTTCACCCTCAACGCCATCGAGCCAAGTAACACTTGGATAAGGGCTCCAAGAACCATCGGGATTCTGAACTTCTATTTTTCTTACTAACATTACTTTGTTATCTTCGTCTTCTTTACCGCATAGCTTAGGATCATAATCACAATGACATTGTAATTCCACTAAGTCTTGCGGATCAAAACGAATAGTAATTTTTCCAGCACGCCCCCTCATTAAATCTTCTACTTCTATTGGTCTTAAAATCCGCTTATTTGATTTTTTTTTACCCATTTTTTCCCTTTCTGATTTATTCTTTCATTATTCTATTTGGAAAATACTGCTTAAAGATTATACTTATTATTTAAATTAGTCAAATAAAAAGAGAGTTATTAACCCTCTAATCGGTGCTCCGGGGTTTGGATTCGAACCAAAATTTTTGGGACCAAAACCCAACATCCTACCATTAGATGACCCCGGAATAAAATATATTTTACCCTTCTTGGTGTATTATGTCAACTATTGCTAATTCCAATGGAAGTTGCGGAATTGAGGAATATTTCATTTTGTTTTCTGCCTCCAGAAAAAGGTTTAAAATGTGCTGAAGTTCCTGGGAGTTAAACTTCTCTGCCTGAGTTTGAATTTTTTCTTGCTCTTCTTTGGTTAAACCAATAATCACCGGGTTCATTGGACTGGGATTTATTTTCAAAAGCATTGTCTGCCTTAAATAACGAACTAATGCCTTGGCAAATTCTTGAGGGTCATAACCCTTTTCAAAAGTTTCCTCCAAAAATTTAATAGCTTTCTCCCCGCTTTTTTCAGAAATAAAATCAACAAACTGGTTGATTAAATTTATATCTGTCAATCCCAATAAATCTTTAATATCTTCTGTTTTGATTATCCCCTCTCTCCCTAAAGTTCCGGTAAAAGTCAAGGCCTGGTCTAATAAACTTTCAGCATCTCTTATTGAACCCCCGGAATTTAAAGCAATGAGTTCCAGAGCTGGTCTATCAATTTTTGCTTTTTCTTTTTTAGAAATAATATCTAATCTTTTGATAATTTCAGGCAAGGTTAGTTTTCTGAAATCAAATCTCTGGCATCTGGAAATAATGGTTGGAATCATTTTATGAATCTCGGTTGTAGCTAAAACAAATATTGCATGAGAAGGTGGTTCTTCCAAAGTTTTTAAAAGAGCATTGACTGCTTCGCGGGTCAATTGGTGGCTCTCGTCAATTATAAAAACTTTGTATTTTTCTTTTGTCGGAGCAAATTTAATCCCTTCTCTCAATTCTCTGATTTCATCAATGCCTCGGTGTGAGGCAGCATCAATTTCAATCAAATCTAAAGAGTTGCCTTGTTTAATTTCCAAACAAGAAGAGCATTTATCGCAGGGCTCAAATTCAGAATCCTTATGATTACGACAATTTACTGATTTTGCCAAAAGCCGGGCAATAGTGGTTTTTCCTGAACCCCGGGGGCCAGAAAACAAATAAGCATGGGAAATCATGCCTGAAGCAATTGCATTAGTCAGGGTTTGGACCACATGCTCTTGGCCGATAATCTCAGTAAAGGTCTGCGGCCTGTATTTTCTGTATAAAACTAAATTAGCCATAGCTACTTTTTAAATACTATAAATTTATATCCGAGAAAGTTCCAGATAAAAACACAAAGAACAGCTATAAAAGCTCCGACTATTGCCCAGATTTCTACTGACAAACCGAATTGAGGTCCAATAATATTAACTATAAGAGAAGCAATACTAACATTAAGGAAAAACCCAATTCCAGCTATTAAATAAAACTTTCCAAACTCCCTGCCAGCTCCCTTAGTTTCTTTTTTCTCAAAAGTCCAAAACTTATTCCAGAAATAAGAGTTTACTACTGAACAACTGAAAGAAAAAGCTTTGGAAATAGAATAGAGCAAGCCCGCAGCAACTCCAAAAATTGTCAATAAAAGAATCAATATCCCAAAATCAACAAAAGTATTTAAGGCACCAACTAAAACAAATTTAGCCAGTTGAAAAAGGGCTGGGATTTTTTTCGTCAAAAGAGAAGCAACAAAAACGCCAAAAATTGAAAGAAGGGGTAAAACTATGGGGAAATACCATACCATTCGGATTATAAAGGAGGGCATTTCTGGCAAATATTCTGGTGAATATTTTAAAACGCCAAGGAAAATTAAGGCAATCGCTTCTCCGATAATAAAAGGATATATAATATTTGCTTTTCTCATTCTTTTATCTTATCACAAATTTTAATTTTTGAAAAGACTAAATTTTATGATAAAATGAATTAATATGCTCAAACTCTACAATACTTTAACCAGAAAGAAAGAGATTTTAAAATCCAGAAGAGGTAAAAAGATAAATCTTTTTGTCTGCGGGATAACAAGTTATGACTTTTCTCATATTGGTCATGCAAGGACCTATATTGTTTTTGATATGATAGCTAAATATCTCAAGCAAAAGGGGTATGATGTTTTTTATCTTCAAAATATTACTGATGTTGATGATAAGATTATAAATCAAGCAAAAAGACAAAAGGTTTCTTGGAAGAACTTATCTCAGAAATTTGAAAGAGAATACTTAAAAGATATGAAAGCCCTGAATGTAAATAGTGTTACCAAGTATGCCAGGGCAACAGCTCACATTAAAGAAATCATTAGCCAAGTCACAAGATTACTGGACAAAGGTTTTGCTTATCAAATAAAAGACGGGATTTATTATGACATTTCTAAATTTAAAAATTATGGCAAGCTCTCTGGAAGGACGGCTGTTCAAGCCGAGGACGCTGTTTCCCGAATTGACGAGGCAAAAGATAAAAGGAACAAGGGTGACTTTTGCTTATGGAAATTCTCAAAAAAAAGAGAACCAAAATGGCCCAGTCCCTGGGGACCTGGGCGTCCTGGCTGGCATATTGAAGATACTGCTATTACTGAAAAATATTTTGGGCCCCAGTATGATATTCACGGCGGAGCAAAAGATTTAATCTTCCCTCATCATGAAGCTGAAATTAGCCAGATGGAAGCTATATCCGGCAAAAGCCCAATGGTAAAATATTGGCTTCATACTGGGTTTTTAACTGTCAAAGGAAAAAAGATGGCAAAATCTCTTGGCAATTTTATTACTATCAAGGACTTTTTAAAAAATCATTCAGCCAGAATTCTCCGTCTGTTTGTTCTCAAAACTCATTACCTCTCCCCTATCAATTATAGCGAAAAAGAGATTGACCAAGTCAAGAGGCAGTTGGAAAGAATTGACGAATTTTTAGATAAAATCAAGAAACAGAAAATAAGAAACGAGAAACAAAAAACAAAAATTGCTAAAAATCTAATTTCAAAAATTAAAAAGGATTTTGAAGACCATATGGAAAATGATTTTAACACGCCAAGGGCTTTGGCCTCAATATTTCAATTAGTCAATCAAGGCAATCTACTGCTCAACAAAAATAAACTCACTTCTAAAGATGCCAGAGATATTTTAAAATTTTTAAAGGAAGTTGATAAAGTTTTTAGTTTTATCTTTTGGGGTAAAAGAGAAGCTGTTAAAATCTCCTTGTCTGTCAAAAAATTAGTCAAACAAAGAGAGCAAGCCCGTAAAAAAAAGGACTGGAAATTAGCTGATGAAATAAGAAAAAAAATCAAACAAATGGGCTATCAGATTAAAGACACAAAAGAAGGCCCGAAAATTAAAGCCTGCAAATAATTGCAGGCTTTGTTAATCTGGTTTTTTCCTTGGTTTATAAAACTGCCAAATTTTTTCCTCTCCTCTTTTTTTAAGTCTTCTGAGTGAAAGTCCGAATCTCTTGGCAAAAAAGCTTAAATAATCCTCCATTGTTAGTTGTCCAAAAGCTTTTAGTGAAGCAGACGATCTAACAAATAAAGGTATCCCATCATAAAGGCCCTTAGGTCTTTTCTTAGGATTTTTCCGCCTCAGAAAAAATACATGACCAATACCTTCCCGTTTCCAAACAAAGTCACCCCTTTCAACTGCTCCATCATTTGGTAAACCTTCGGGATTGTAAGGACTTTTGGATAATTTGTCTAAGAAAGCAAGCTCCTCTTCACTTTTATGTCTCATATCTTTACGTGCCATACCGCACGCTCCTTTCTTTTGTAAATGTGCTCTTTAACTTTTCAACAAACCATCTCCTTTCTATTAACACTATATTTTATTATTTAAATCTTGTCAAACAAAAAAGCCCTGCCTTGGCGGGGCTTTTTGGGTCTTTTCTTTGTCAAATTCTTGCCATAGTTTCTTATTTTTGCTATACAGGAATTGATGGCTAAGGAAAATCAAAACTTGGGCGGGCCTGAAAAACTTCCGCCCCAAAATATTGAGGCAGAAAAATCTTTATTAGGTTCTTTAACGTTGGATAAGAACGCTATTATTAAGGTGGCGGATTTCCTTCAGCCGCGAGATTTTTATAAACAAAATCATCAGCAAATTTACCAGGCAATTGTAGAGCTTTTTGAAAAAGGAGAACCAGTTGACTTATTAGCTGTTTCTAGCCGCCTCAAAGAAAAGAAACTCTTGGAAGAAGTTGGTGGAAATAGTTATTTAACTGAACTTATTAATACTGTTCCTACTGCTGCCCATATCTCAAATTACGCCAAAATCGTCCAAAGAAAAAGAATTTTAAGGGACTTAATTGAAGCCAGCCAGGAAATTAATTCAATAGGCTATGACGAAAAAGAAGATATTGATGTGCTTTTGGACCGGGCTGAACAAAGAATTTTTAGTATTGCCCAAAAAAGTTTAACCCAACGGTTTATCCTGATTAAAGATGGTTTAGAAGATGCTTTTGAAAGAATTGATAAACTCTCCAAACACGAAGGAGGTCTTCGAGGACTTCCAACCGGCTTTACTGATTTAGATAATATTTTAGCTGGCCTCCAAAAATCTGACCTGGTAATTTTAGCTTCCCGCCCCTCTCTGGGAAAGAGCGCTTTGGCTGTAAATATTGCAGCTAATATTGCCGTCAATCAAAAAATCCCAATAGGATTATTTAGTTTAGAAATGTCAAAAGACCAGGTAGTAGATAGATTGATTGCTGGTTTATCTAATGTTGACTTATGGAGGTTAAGGACTGGCCGGCTTTCCAGCGAAGGCGAAGACAATGATTTTACGAGAATTCAACATACAATGGGTCTGCTATCCGAAGCCCCAATTTATATTGATGATGCTGCCTCTTCTAATGTTTTGCAAATGAGAGCAATGGCAAGGAGATTACAGGCAGAACATGGATTAGGGCTTATTATTATTGATTATTTACAACTGATGGAGCCCAGAAATCCAGCGACCACTATGGTTCAACAAGTAACTGAAATCTCTCGAGCCCTTAAAGGTTTGGCTAGAGAGATTAATGTTCCAGTCCTTGCTTTATCCCAGCTTTCCCGGGCAGTAGAACAACGCTCCCCCCAAATCCCCAGATTAGCAGATTTACGTGAAAGTGGGAGCCTGGAGCAGGACTCGGATGTGGTGCTCTTTATATATCGCGAGGACAGGTACCGTCCTGACACTACCAGGAAAAATATTGCTGATATTATTATTGCTAAACATAGAAATGGACCGGTAGGAAAAGTTGAACTTTATTTTGACGACCGAAGAGTATGCTTTAGAAACCTTGAAAAAGGAGAATATACAGAATAAATGTATCCAAAATCTATTCAAAAACTTATTGATTTGTTTTCTAAGTTCCCCACTGTTGGGCCGCGAACTGCTGCCCGTTTTGTTTTTTATTTAATAAAACTTCCTCAAGAAAAATTTGATGAGCTTTTGGCTTCAATAACCAATTTGAAGAAAGCAATAAGAATCTGTTCATCTTGTTTTAATCCTTTTGAGGATTCAGAGGAAACTTTATGTTCTATTTGTAGAGATAATTCGCGGGACAAAACATTACTTTGTGTGATAGAAAAAGAAACTGACTTAATTTCAATTGAAAAAACAAAGAAATACAAGGGTCTTTATTTTATTTTGGGCGGGACAATTAGTTTTAAAAAAGCAGATTCAAAGAAAATAAGGATTGAAGAATTAAAAGAAAGAATTAAAAATAATGGTTTTAAAGAAATCATTATTGCTACCAATTCCACTACTGAAGGCGAAGCCACTGCTTTATTTATAAAAAGAGAACTAAAATCTTTTAATATTAAAACCACCCGCCTCGGACGGGGCCTCCCTGTTGGTGGCGAATTGGAGTACGCTGACGAAGACACCCTGTCCAGCGCCTTTGAAGGAAGAAAATAAAAACCTAAAACTTGAAACAAATAAAAAAAGGCCTCTCAAGAGGCCTTTTTTCTAAAAAACCAATGATTTCTGGGACGCTGGCTAGTTCGGCTTTCTATCAAAGAATTCATCAATGGAAACAAATCTTCCTAAAGTTTTAGTAAAAAAATCAGCTAAACCAACCAAGACGTTATAATCTGGTAGTCCATCGGGTCCCCATCGCTGAACCGTTCCAGCTCCTCGATTTACTGCCTGCCCTATTTCATTAAAACTGACGCCAGCTTTTTCTTTAAGTCGCCTCAAATTAGTTCTAAATAGGATACTGTAATCCATTTTTTCTCTCCTTTCTTCTCTGTTCAAAAATTTTAAAGTTCAATTTTTAATATTTCGACTTCGGTAAAGGGTTGCCTATGGCCCGCTTTTTTCTTGTAGCGGGTTTTTGGTTTGTATTTGAAAATGATGACTTTTTTTCCTTTGCCTTGTGATAAAATTTTAGCAATCACTTTAGCGCCTTTTACTAAAGGCGTGCCAATCTCCACTTTTTTATTTTTCTCCAATAACAAAACTTCTTTGAAAGTTATCTCCTTTCTTTCTTTCCCTGCAATTTTCTCAATTTTTATTTTATCCCCGGGTTTAACAAGATATTGTTTGCCCCCAGTTTTAATTACAGCTAACATATTCAGTTATTCTTCTAATAATGGTGGTTCAATATCTGGTTCTTTGAGTTTTATTTTTGACCCTGTACCAGTAATTTTTACCACATCTTTATCAACTTTGGCAAATTCTTTGTGGGCCTTTTTATAAGTACTTACAGTTGTGCCCAAGTGATTTCCAAGTTTTTTCATATATTCACTATAACTTCCCAAATGCCTGCCCAAACGCTCAACCTCTCTAATCACTTCTCTGGCCTGTTCTGAAATCTTTTGGTTTCTTAGTCCTTGAAGAACAGTTTGCAAATATGCCAAGAAAGAAGTAGGAGAAATAACTATAACTTTTTTCTTGCCAGCGTAGTAAATCAAATTATTGGTATCATCAGTAACCGCTCCAACTTTATTAATAAGCAAATCATAATAAACTGCTTCTGAAGGAATAAACATAAAAGCGAAATCCATTGTGTTTTCTTCTGGTTTTACATATTTTGATGTTTCGTCAATTCTAATTTTAAGATCATTTATAAAAGCTCTTTCGTATTTTCTTTTCTCTTCGGGGTTATTTGTTTCTAATATTCTATTGTAATTTTCTAAACTAAACTTAGAATCAATTGGAATAATCCGTTTATCAATAAATACTGCAGCATCAACTATAGTTCCATCCTTAAATGGATATTGCATTTGATATGAGCCGGGAGGCAAGACATTTTTCAAAACAGTTTCTAAATAATACTCTCCTAAAACCCCTCTTTGCTTTGGGTTCTTTAAAATATCCTGTAAATTTCTCAATTGATCAGCGAAACTTACAACCTGTTTATTGGTTTCATCAAGCCGAGTAAGTTTTTCTGTAACATCCTGAATAATTTTAGCGCTTTGTCCAAACTGGGCTTGGATGGCTTTAGTTGATTCAGACAATTTACTATCTAAAACCTGACTAATATGATTCATTTGCTGCTGAAGCATCACTAATGCATCTGACTGCTTTTCTGGTTTTTTTCTCAATAATAAAAAAAGCCCCACTGCCAAACCAACAATAATTAATATTAAAATTCCGATTATATACTCCATCATTACCTCATCTTACAATGTTTCCAATAAAAAATCAATTATCTTTTGACAAATTTAAGATATTACGATAATATATATTAAACAAAAGTAACTTCAAAATTTAATAAGTAAAGGAGAAAAGATGAAACTTATAAAAAAAATAATCTTGCTTTTCGCGGGTGTTCTGGCTATCTACATAGGGACTTCTCTCATTCTTGAGGCAGTGGAATCCATCCATAAATTAGGAATTGATTTAGTAGTAGTTTTATTTTTTGGAGGGGCAATAGTGATTGGAATAGGATTCTTGCTGTTTGTCAGTGTTTTTTCTAACACCCACATGCTACCATCTGACAGAAAGAAAAAAGAAAATATGTTAGGCTAAAACACACTCACTATATTAAGCTAAGGGCCGAAAGACAAAAACCTTTCGGCCTGTTTTATTTCTACGAGAACTGTTCTCGTAGTTCTTTTGACAAATTTAAAATATTACGATAATATATATTAAACAAAAGCAACTTCAAAATTTAAAAGGAGGTAGTTATGAATGTAACAGAGAAAAATTGTCTTCAATATGGTATTTTCTTTATAATTCTTTTGGCCATATTCATGAGAGGAAACTTATTAGACCTAATGAATAACCCTGACTATCTTGGGTACTACCTAGCAGGCTTCTCGGATATGTTCTGCCTGATTTTAGCAATAAGTTTCTTGCGACATTTCCAAAAAGAAAGGAGAAGAAGATTTGGTCAACCCAAAGCATATTCTCAGCAATAAACCAAAAGGCCGAGAGATTAAACTTTCGGCCTGCTTTATTTCTACGAGAACTGTTCTCGTAGTGATTCCCCTTGACAGGATGTAAATGATGAGTCTATAATGAAAATAGAACGACGGAAATGGCATCGTGTCAGACATGGCTTTGGAAGTTCCCCACGAAGTTCTGCCAAGGCTAATGCCTTATCCTCCACAATGCCACAAGGAAGGTATTGCAGCAAGCAGCCTTCCTTTTTTTATCTGAAGAATATTTCAGCTACAAGAAAAAGGATGTAAATTCCCAGCAGGAGAAAAGCTTCTATTTTAGTGATTTTTTGATCGGTTCTAACAACTATCAAAAAGAATACAGCTGAAATTATAAGGAAGATACGAGCAATAGCAAAAGGAGAAAAGTCAATGTCTTTAATTGGGTGAATTAAAACAACGATTCCTAAAACAAGGGTAGCACAAACAATAACCGAGCCCATTAAGTTTCCTAAAATCAGCCAGGTATGTCGTTTTCTTGCCGAAACAATGGCAAAATAAGTTTCTGGGAGGGCATTTCCTAATCCAACAATTAAAATCCCAATTATTGGAAGGGTAACGTTTAATGCATCAGCAAAAACCTGAGCACTTTGGACCACTCCCCAGGAAGCTGCTAAAAGTAAAATTAAAGCCACTGTTATCTTTCTTAAATCTTTTAAAAAGGTCTTAAACCGTCTAATACTTTTTGGCTCTTTTCTGTTCCTTAAAAAATCTATAAACCGTAGGTTGTGTCCCTGTTCGTTTTTATTTTCTTTATTTTTATTTTCTTTATATTTATCTCCTTTATAAACCTTTCTAAATCTTTCTTCTTTTGAAAAAAGCCAAAGGATATACAGACCAAAAGCTAAAAGTAAAATTAAACCATCGCCCCTTCCTAAATTTCCATCCAAGATTAAAATTAAAGGTAAAATGGCGACTGCAACAGTAAAAATAGTGCTGGTCTGAACCATTTTACTTCTAACTTGCAGGGCGGTGCCGCCGATTAAAATAGCCAAAGCCACAGCTAAAGTTAAATCAGCAACATTCCCACCGACAACTTCTCCAAAAGAAAGCTGGGGGATTCCATGCAAAGCCGAATTAATTCCAACAAATAGGTTAGGGAGAGTACCAGCAAAAGCCATAACAAAAAAAGCTACTACAAACTCCCGCCAACCTAAATACCGAGCCATTCTTATTAGGCCTTTAACTAACCTGGAACCTGACCAGAATAAGACGAAACAAGAGATTATAAAAATGAATAACCAAATCATATTATTATAAATACTTTATATATCAGTTTGATGCCTCACAATGAAATAATGTTTCGTAGCCTCAATCAAAATTAAATTAATAAGACCAAGGGTTAAAAGTAATCCCCAATCAAAAAGATTTAGGGGCACGGTTTTCAAAAGAGTTTGAAGCGGAGATAGATAAATGGCTCCGATAAGGGTTAGAGCGCCGAAAACCCAGGCAAAAACTAAAAACTTATTAGAAAACGGATTTATATGCCAGACATTCCTTCTTAAACTTTTGCAAGAAAAAACATAAAAAAGCGAATCTATGGCTAATCCCCCAAAAATCACTGTTCTAATATGAGGAATTTCATAATTAGAATATTTTAAAAGCCAGAAAAATAATCCTAAAAGAAAGAGATCAGTTATTATCCCAATAATAAAAATCAATACTTTCATTTCTCGATTCAAAAGCGGCATATCATGACCCTGAGGTTTTTGCTTCATTAAATCTTTTTCTTTTGGCTCAAAAGCTAAAGCAATATCAGGAAGACCGTCTTCAATAAGATTTACCCATAAAATTTGGACAGCAGTAATTGGTAAATAACCAAAGAAAAGACCTACTCCAATCAAGATTGTTTCAGTAAAAGAATCAGAAAGCAGATAGGTAATTACCTTGCGGACATTATCAATAATCGCTCTCCCCTCTTCTACTGCAGCTACAATGATATTGAAATTATCAGTCAGCAAAACAAGGTCAGAAACCTCTTTGGCAACTTCTGTGCCCGAGCCCAAAGCTACTCCAATATCAGCTTTCTTTAAAGCTGGGGCGTCATTAATTCCATCTCCAGTCATTGCTATTACTTCCCCTTTCTCCTGCCAGGCCTGAATAATTCTCATTTTATGTTTCGGTTCAACTCGGGCATAAATCTGAATATCTTTTACCCTCTTTTCAAATTCTTTGTCTGAAAGTTTATCTAATTCTCTGCCTTCCATAATATTTTCTTCCTTTACTTTAAATCCTAATTCCTGAGCTACTGCCTTTGCTGTTAACTTGTGGTCGCCAGTAGCAATAATCGGTTTCATCCCTGCCTGTCGGCAGATTTTTATTGCTTTTTTCACTTCTTTCCTAACCGGGTCTTTTAGGGCTATTAAGCCAACAAAAACCAAATTATCAAAAAAACTTTTCAAGCTCTTAATTTTTTTATAACCAACAGCTACTACTCTCAATCCCTCCCCGGTCAACTCCTCCAATTCAGCTTTTATTTTATCTTCTATCTCTGGGGTCAGGGGTATTTCCCTATTGCCTTTTCTTAAATATTTTGATATTTCCAATATTTTTTCAGGGGCCCCAGAAATATAAAGGATGTCTTCTTTTTTACTTAAGGCAAATGCCCGAGCTAAGTATTTATTTATTGTGCTAAATGGAAGTTCAGCAGTTTTTAGCATTTTTCTTTCCAATTCTTTTTTATTAATTCCAGCTTGTACCCCTGCCAAAAGCAATGCCTTGTCTGTTGGCCTGCCTCGGATAACCCATTTTTCCATTGGCTCCTCTGGGTTTTCAATAAACGCCTCATTACACAAAGTGGCAATCTTAAGAGCTAAACGTCGGCCTGCCTTTGTTTCTGTTAAAATTTCAGTTACTTTCATTTTTCCCTCTGTTAAGGTGGCGGTCTTATCGGTTGCTATAATACTGGTGCTTCCTAAGGTTTCTGCTGAAGCAAGTTTTCTAACTAATCCTCTCTTTTTTAAAATTCTCTGCATCCCTAAAGCCAAAATGACTGTCATTGCTACTGGCAAACCCTCGGGAATAGCAGCTACTGCCACAGCTACTGCTACTTCAAACATTTCCAAGAGAGTGTTTCCGGTAATCACTCCTTCAATGAAAATAACAATACAAATCGCTACAATAACTCCACCAACAATTTTAGCAAACCTCGCTAACTTCTTTTGCAAGGGTGTCTTTTCTTCCTTGGCTTCTTTTACCATCTGAGCTACCTCGCCTATTTCAGTTTCCAGGCCAGTTGAGGTAACAACAACTTTTGCCTTCCCATCTTCTGTAACCGTTCCCATATAAACCATATTATCTCTATCTGCCAACGGTGTTTTCCCTGGAAGGACATCTGATTTTTTCTCAGCTGGCAGCCATTCACCAGTTAAAGCCATTTCATTAGTTTTTAAATTATAACTTTCAATAATTCTCCCATCAGCTGGTACCTTATCTCCAGGACTTAAAATAAAAATATCACCTGGAACCAATTCTCCAGAATCTATAATTTTTATATTTCCTTCTCTTATTACCTGGGCTTTAATCTTAACTATCTTTTTTAGTTTTCTCAGGGCTTGACTGGCTTTATTTTCCTGAAAATATCCAACAACAGTATTCAAAATAACAGCCCCGAAAATAACAATAGCATCAGTAAATTCTTTAAAAAACAAAACCACAATTCCAGCTATCACTAAAATATAAATTAAGGGGCTTTTGAATTGCTCTAAAAATATCTCCAATTTGGAGAGGGACTTTTCCTTTGGAAGTAAATTTCTGCCAAATTTCTCTCTTCTCTCTTTTACCTCTTTTTCATCTAAGCCATCTTTATAATCTGATTTAAGCTTTTCAACCACTTCTCTCCAAGAAAGACTGTGCCACGCAACTTCTTTTGTCATATTGTTTTATTCTAACAAGAAAGAGACATATTTAAAACCTTGTGGAAAAAAACTCTAATGCTATAATAAAAAAAGAGGTTTGTTAAAAACCTCTTTTTGTGTGCCGCCTGCGGGATTCGAACCCGCGAATCTTCTCGTTGAGAACGAGATGTCCTAAACCACTAGACGAAGGCGGCATCATATCTAACTTATCATAAAATTTAGATTTTGTCGATTTACAAAAACTATTACGCTTTTATCTCCTCAATTATCTCCCCCATTTTCATTTCTTTTGAGCCATCTACTAAAATTAAGTCACCTTTTTTTATTTCTTTTTGAAGAGCTTTTTTCGCTTCTTCAATATTATCAAATTGAAAAATATTTTGCTCTGGCATTCCCTTACTCATTGCTCCCTGGGCAATGAACTTGGTCCTTGAGCCAACCGTAAAAAGTAAACCACTAACTCGGGCTACTTTCTCCCCAATCGTTTCATGGGCTTCAATTGTATATTTTCCAATTCCTAAAACATCTCCTAAAACAGCAATTTTTCTCCCTTCTACCTCAATCTTTCCTAAAATCTCCAAACCTTCAATCATTGAAAAAAGAGTAGCATTTTCACTATCATCAAGAACTGAAGAATTTTTTATGCCCTTTATTAATCTCATTTTTCCAGGAAGCGATTCATAAGTCCCTAAGGCCTGAGATATTTCAACCAAATTTATATTCTTTACTACCCCCAGACAAATCGCTGTCAAGGCACTATATATTTGCTCTTTTCCAAAAAGATTTTTTAGCCAAAAAGGAACGATATTTTCCTCATAATTCATTTTAAAGTTTGTTCCGGTTAAATTGAGGTTGATATCACTTACTCGAAAATCCGCTCTTTTTTGAAAGCCATAAGTTAAAGAATGAGCTAAAGATTCATTTTCTATTTCCCGAACAGTTTCATCGTCAAAATTTAAAATTAGGAAAGCCCGGTCTGGCAAAATTTTAGCTAACTTTCTTATCTGAAGAGTTTCTTCTCTGTCTCCAGCAAAAAAATCTTTATCTGCCGGGATATCTCCGATATGAGTCACCACTAAAATTGGCAATTGAGACCTCTTAAGCAAGAAGCTAAATTTTTCTATCTCTTTGGGTTCTGATAAATCTGATTCAAAAATCTTAATTTTTCCCTTTTCAGTGTATGACTTTAATGCCTTGGAAATAGCTTGAGTAGCGCAAGAACGACCCTTACCGGTGATAAGGATAACAGAAGGCCTTTTGAAAATAAAGATGAGTTTTTTAAATATGCTCATAGTTTAGGCTCTCAAATTGAAAATTATTTATTCGTAGTCCGGTGGTATCTCTAAATAATCTATAATATATTTAGCCAATTCTTTGAAGATTGGGACTGCTGAATATTCAGCAGTTTTAGTTCCAGGATTATCAAGTTTTATTAAAATTAGAAACCTGGGACTAAAAGCAGGAACAAATCCAATAAAACTTTGCCAGGTTTCTTGAGAATAACCTCTTTTATCTATATCAAGAGTTGACCAAGGAATCTGAGCAGTACCGGTTTTTCCAGCAATGTAGTAGTCTGGAACTTTAGCTGCTCTGGCAAAACCATTTTCAACTACGCTAATTAACATTGCCGTTAACTGAGAAGCAGTTTTGGGGGAAATAATCTGATTTGAAGATATCTCAGGTTGGGTTTCAATCATTGTACCATTCTCAACAATTTTTTCTACTATATAAGGCCTGACTAATTTCCCCCCATTAGCAATCGCACAAAAAGCTCTAACCAATTGAATAGGTGTCATTTCAATTCCTTGACCATAAGAGGCAGTGGCAAAATTTATCTCATAGCCTTTTTTAAATTCTCTATTTTCAGAAAATTCCTCTCCTTGCAAATCAATTCCAGTTGGTTCAAAAAAACCAAACAGGTCTATGTATTCCAAAAAAAGCTCGTGCCCCAACTGTCTTTCAACAAATACTGCTCCAGTATTAATTGATTTTTCCAAAACCTCGGTCATGGTTTGTTTTCCGAACACCCTTTCATTATAATTATCAATAGTGTGTTCTCCGATTTTTACTTTCCCGGTATCAATATAAGTAGTTTTGGGTGTTATTTTTTCTTGCTCAAGGGCAGCTGCCATAGTAATCGGTTTAAAGGCTGAACCCGGTTCAAAAAGTTTTTGAACTGTTGAATTTTGAAAGAGCTCAAAATCAACTTCTGAATAATTATTTGGGTCAAAGTTTGGAAAATTAGCTAAAGCTAAAATTTTTCCTGAATTGGGGTCTAAAACTATAATTTGACCTCCTTTAATATTTAAATTTTCTTTGGCGCTCTCCAATAACTTCTCAGCCATAAATTGAATATTATAGTCAAGAGTTAGAAAAATATCAAAACCTTTGTTAAATTCTTGAATTCCTTCCTCCCCCTGAAGAACATCATCATAATGACCTTCTATTCCATACTGTCCTCTTTCTCCGCCCCCGAAAAATCCAATGGTCTGAGAAGCCGTAGTTCTCTGAGGATATTCCCTAAAAACCGCTTCTCCTAAATAAACCCCGGCTAAATTTATTTCTTTTAGAGCCTGTTCTTCCTCTTTTGTTATTTTGCTTTTTATTTTCTCAAACAAACTATCTTTTTTAAGTTTTTCTAAAATCAACTCTTCCTCTAAATTAAAAATTTGAGAAAGCGTCCTTGCTGTCTTTTCTTTTTCTTTAATTTCTTGAGGAGAAACAAAGACATACCTTCCCTTTATATTTGTAGCTAAAATTTCTCCTCCGCTAAAAAAAATTTCTCCTCGCTCCCCTTTTATAAGTTGGAAGTCTTTTTGTTGTCCTTGGGCTAATGCTTTATAAAGTTCTTCTTGAATAATTTGAAGATAAACCAAGCGGCTAATAATAGCCGCCCCAAATAAGATAATTACGATAAAGATTAAATTAACACGCCATTTCTTCATTTTGCAACAACTTGAGTATCTAAAACTCGGATGTAATGAATTTTATCTGCTTTCTCAAAATTAAGTTCCCCCAAGAGCGCTGTGATATTATCTAAAGAATTCGTCTGGGCCGAACTAATTTCTAAATTTTGATTTTCCATTGAAATCTCACTTATTCTTTTTTCGTATTTTTGAATTAAGTATCTTTCTGAAACTACTGCATTAATTTGAAAAACATAAAAAGCCAAAAGAGCGGCTACTGATAAAATGGTTAAAAGCCAAAATAACCTCAAAGTAATTGGCCCTTTTAGGGGTCTTATAATCAATGGATGGTTTAGTGTTAGAGTATTGTTCATTGTTTATTGTTTTACCGCTGCTCGGAGCTTCGCGCTACGCGAGCGGGGGTTAATTTTAATTTCTTCTTTTGAAGGTCTTACTGGTTTTTTTGTTAAGATATTTAAATTTGAACTTTTGAAAAAATTCTTGACAATTCTATCTTCTAAAGAATGAAAGGAAATTATGACAATCTTTCCCCCTGGCGCTAAAACTTCTATTGTTTGGGGTAAAACTTTCCTTAAGTTATTTAGCTCATCATTAACAGCAATCCTTAATGCCTGAAATGTTCGGGTGGCTGGGTTAATCTTTGTTCTCCCCGGGACTACTCTTTTAATAATCTCTACCAGTTGAAGAGTTGTCTTAATGGGCCTTTCTTTTATAATTCTTTTAGCAATTCTTCTGGCAAATCTCTCTTCTCCGTATTCTTTCAATATTTTTTCAATCTCTTCTTGAGAATAATTATTTATAATTTTTTCAGCAGTTAAATTATTCTCTAAACTATATCTCATATCAAGTGGCTCATCTTTTAAAAATGTAAATCCCCTGCCCGATTCTTCCAAGTGCCAGCTTGACATTCCAAGGTCAAATAATATTCCATTAACCGGTCTGAAATTACTTTTCTCAAGGATGCTTTTTAAATTTACATAAGAATCATTTGTTAAAACTAATCTGTCTAAATTCTTTGACTCCAATTTCTGATAAATTTCTGGGTCAATTTCAATCCCCAATACTTTCCCATTTGGCTTAATTTTCCCGAGGATAGTAATAGTATGTCCCCCGCCATCAATCGTTGCATCAATAAAATTTTCATTTGGCTTTGGATCTAAATATTGTAAAACTTCTTTTTGAAGAACAGGTATGTGCATTTTTTAATTTAAATTCCCAACTCTGGTAATTGCTCTCCAACCTTCTCAATATCCTTTTCAGCTCTCTTCCGGTATATTTCCCATTTCTGAACATCCCAAACTTCTAACTTGTTAGAGAGTCCGCAGATTATAACATTCTTTTTTAAACCAGCGTATTTTTTTAAATAATCTGGAATAAGAATTCTTCCTAGCTTATCTAAGCTAACCTCCATGGCACCAGCAAGAATAACTCTGCTAAAACTTCTGACTCCAATTTGACTTGTTGGCAATTTTTCTAACTTATCTGTTACTATCTTCCATTCTTTTTCTGGATAAATAGCCAAACAATTCTCAAAACCCCTAGTCACTGTTACTTTTTTACCGAGCTCTCTTCGAAATTTAGCTGGAAGAGATAAACGTTTTTTAGTATCTATAATATGACAATATTCTCCAATAAACATAGTTTTCCACAAAAACTAGGGGTTTTCCCATAGTTTTCCACAATTATACACTCTGCTTTCTTTATACCCCACTTCATATACCCCCGTCAACCCATACTTTTCCACATTTTTTTCACACCCACAAAATCTTGACAGATTTGATATACTATGATACAATTCAAGTGTTATGGCGCTGTTGTCATAACCAATGTTATTTGAAAATCAAAAAATGAAAGAAAGGAGTAACCAATGATAAAGGTTTTGTATGATCAAGGTAGTGCGCGTATCCCTGAAGATGGGATTATTTTCCAGCCCCCTTATTACTATGCTGTAACTGATGGCATAACCGGAATTTATCTTCCTGACGAAGGTCCAACACTTTTTCACGGAATGACAGGTGGTCAACTTGCATCACATATTATTTCTTATGCTTTTAGAAATGCCTCTCCAGCAACATCTTCTTTGGAAGGCATTGTTCGGAGAGCAAATAGCTTGATTCGCCAGGATATTGAGGCAAGTGGTTTATCTCTAAAGGAATCAGAATTGCTTCCTTCTGCTGCTTTTGTTGTAGCATCTGTAAACACTACGAATATCCACATTCTTCAAGGAGGAGATGCTCTAGCAATATGGCAAACAAAAGACGGAACCCTTGGAGCAACCCCTAACAAAACATATAGTTACGAGGAGGAACTTCTTCTCATTATCGCAGAGCTTATGAAAAAACATAAAGGAGATAGGCAGAAAATGTGGGAGGAATTCCGCCCCATTCTTACAGAAAAGCGACGAGCCAATATCAACACTAAGCAAGGAGGATTTGCTCTTCTTAATGGTCAGCCTGAATTTGAACATTTTTGGCAGAAATTTACACTTCCGCGGGCGGGAATAGGGTTTTTGCTTCTTTTCTCTGACGGTCTCATTCCGTTTGAATGGACAAAAAATGAATTAGGAATGGCAGGAGAAATAATCCGGCTTTATAAAAAGGGTGGGCTGTATGCTATCCTAGAAGCTACCCGCCAAATTGCAGATGATAAGAAATCCTTAACCCACGAAGACTACCCAGAAGCTACGGCAATAGCTATAGAATTTTAAAAAGCAAAAGGCCGAGTGGTCAAAGACCACCCGGCCTGTTTTATTTCTTGTTTTTATTATTAAGGATTAATAATCAGTTTAAATTTCTTTGGGTCAAGTTCTACTCTATCCCCTCTTTTTAGTTGGCCGGAAAGCAAGGCAGAAGCTAAAACATTTTCTACTTTATCCTGAATAACCCTTCTCATTGCCCTTGCCCCGAAAACCGGGCTATAGCCTAATTCAACTACTTTTTCTTTGAGGGGTTCTGTAATTATAAATTCAATGCCTTTTTTTTGAAGATTCTTTTTTAATTTTGATAACATCAGCTGAGCAATATCTAAAAGGTTTTCTTTGGTTAAGGGCCTGAAAACGACAACTGCATCAAAACGATTGATAAATTCTGGTCTAAATATTCTTTTCTCAAAAAGATAATCTAAAAGTTTTTGTTTTACTCCTGCCCATTCGGTTTTTCTTTTTAAAGCTTCCAAAATCACCTTATAACCAGCATTACTGGTGGCAATAATTATTGAATTTTTAAAATCAACCTTTCTTCCAAAACCATCTGTTAAATGACCTTCATCAAGAACCTGTAAAAATAAATTCAAAATATTGTGATTAGCTTTTTCAATTTCATCCAAAAGAATTAAAGAAAAGGGATTTTCCCGAACCGGAGTTGTTAAAAGCCCTGTCTCAGTTGCAGAACCAATCAATCTAGGGATGTCTTTTATATCTTGAAACTCTGACATATCTAATCTTATCATCTTCTTTTCTGAACCAAAATAATACTCTGCCAGGGCTTTTGAGGTTTCGGTTTTACCAACCCCGGTAGGTCCTAAAAACAAAAAGCAACCCATTGAACCTTTTCTTACTGTAACTTCTGACCTGGCTCTCCGAAGGGCAGTTGAAACTTCTTTTACTGCTTCGTCCTGATTAATAATTCTTTGATGAATTAAATTTTCTAAATTGAGTAAAACCTCTCTTTCTTTCGCCTCTATCTCTCCCACCGGAATCTCGGTCTTTTCGGTAATAATCTTAGCTATATGCTTTGGCAAAACTACTTTTTCTCTTGTTGAGCCCGCAACATAAACTGCTACTTCATCTAAAATGTCTATGGCTTTCTCGGGAAAATGAAGGGAAGGGAAATAACGGTCAGTCAAAGAAATTATCTCTCGCATAGCAGGATAAGAAATAAAGATTTTGTATCTTTTCTCAAGAGCAAAGGTTAAATACCCCAAAAGCACAAGCGTCTCCCTTTGGGAGATTCCTGAAACCTCTACTTTCCCAAAAAGAGATAAGATAGAAGGATTTTTTTCAATATATCTGTGAAGACCTTCGTAAGTTGTAATTGCTACAATTTGAAATTGGGGAAAACGTAAATAGGGTGCGATAACTCCTGAAATATCAATTATTCCTGGCCTGGAAACTTGGCCAATATAGTTGTGGAATCCATCAATCACCAAAATAATATTGCCAGCCAAAACTACTTCCTGGAAAATTTTATCTAAAGTAGCTTCAACATCTTCCATACTTTCAAGTTGAGCCAGTAAAGCCGGCACATCTAATTCAACCACCCTCTTGTAACTCACCCCAGGCAAACTTCTGCCTAATAAACTCATCTGGGTTAAAGCATAAACCATGCTTCTTTTTCCTGTGCCTGGTTCCCCAATTATTAAAACATTATTAATTTCTCTTCTAGCTAAAATTCTTTCTATCCTCTTCATTTCTTCTTTATGGCCAACAAATTCTAAATCCTTCTTCCTAATTGAATCAGTTAAATCTTTGGAATATCTATCTAAAGCTATCGTATAACCAGCTGTCCATTCTTTAGCCAATGTTCCTCTTTTAGCTAAATTTTCATATTCCCAGAACCTTTTCCTTTTTTTGATTTTTTCTTTAATATTTTCCAACCACCAGGTTAAATTTTCAATATCCTCGGCTTTGAGTTTATGTTTAACTAAAATCCTTTTAAAAATCAGGTTATGCTTGGCAAGAGCAGATAGGACATCCCCTATTTCAATTCTGGTATGATTTTTTTTCTGGGCTATTCCCAAGGCCTCAAGAATAGTTCTTTGAAAATTATCGGATTCTTTGGCCTTTAACTCTTTCTTTAATATTTTTTTAATCTCGTTGGAATCCAAAAGGGCGCGTAAGAAAATAAAATCTAATTTCGGGTTATCAATTAAAATAAAATAAAAAAGACGAGTTGAGCTTAATTTGGACTTACTAACCGCCTTAGCTGCTTCAAAGCTTAAAAACTCAGCCAGGTTATAGCTCTCCGGATCTAATAATGCTTCACTAATATTAGCTTTAAGCTCTGGCTTTTTTAATTTTAAATTAAAAAAGCTTTCTTTAATCCAAGAACTCAGAGTTGAAACAAGAAAAATTATTGAAAGACCTAATAGAGTCCTGTTGGTCTCTGGCGAGAAATTCTCCGGCACAAATCCATAAAGAAATGCTAAAAACACTAAAACAAACAAAACAAAAAACAATATCTTTAAAATTTTAGCAAATCTAAAAAACGAAAACTTTTCCCATTTCACCGCTTGATATATCTTTGCTTTTTTAAGATTAAAGTTGAACATAGGTCATGAAACAAAATTAGTAAAAAACGAGCTTTAAGCCGAATAATAATCCTGCCAATAATAAAACTGGCAATAAAAGCCAGCCAAAAAATACTATCGTTCCTCCTAAAATTATTAAAGCTTCTATGAATAGTCCCAAAATTATAAAAATGGTTCTTAAAAGAGCCCCAATAATTCTGGACATCATATTAAAAACAAATGTCTCAATGTTTTTCCATGCCTCAAATACTTTTCCATAAGGATAATGATATCTGCGCCAATGAGAAAAAAAGGTTTTCAAAAGAATAGGAACTGAAAAATAATTTAAATTAAACAAAAGAAAATTTTTCCAGCCCTTTAAAATTGCTTTTGGCACATCAAAAAACTGCCAAATTAATCCTTGCAAAAAAATACTCATTATTATATTATACTACATCCAACAAAAAACAAAAATGTTCCTTCTCAACTGAAAAATGAAAGGAGAATGAAATGAACAGAAAAATCTCTGAATATATAAGAGAAAAGATTCGTTTGATACCAACTTGGCTGCAACAAAACCTAGCCAACAGTATTACTTTAAGTAGATTGGTAATGGCTGTTTGGTTTTTGCTTACAGCCATTAATAATCCCGACCGACTCTGGTTAATAGATATTTTGGGCGGGCTCGCTACTTTCACCGATTGTATTGATGGGCCGATCGCACGACGTTACGGTAAAAGTGTGTTTGGTTCTATTTTAGACATACTAGCAGACCATGTTTTTATTTATCCAGCATTGATGGTTTTAATCTGGCACAATCGTTGGAAGTTAACGAACCTACCCTTCTATACTAACGGCCTTACCACTGCTTTGGGAATTTTGATGCTTTCAATAGTTGGAGCAATTTTTATTGCTGGATGTATTGGAGCTTTCTACTATTACATTAAAGGGATAAAAATTGATCTTTCTCCCAATAAATGGGGGCGAAGGAAAACTGGCTGCGGTTTTACTGTAATTCTGGTTTGGCTATTTTCCTTAAGTATTGAAAAATACCAAGGATTTCCTTTAATTAATCTTTCCATTTTCTTGATTGATTTAGGTCTGATACTAATGATTTATTGGGGCTGGAAGAGTTTGGAGGACTATTACAAAAGGGGTATAGATGAAATAAAAGCTCAGCAATGAGAAGCTGGGCTTTTGTTTTAAAAAAAGAGGGAGAGTATTGGCCGGAGAGGGAACGCCAAACTCTCCCTTGCCCGTCACACTACTAATTTTGGTGTGAGGGCTTGCTGACATCATTGTGCAGAGAGTAAACTCTGGTGAAACTTGGTGAAAGAACCAAAAAGCTACTCTAATGATGCCATTGTGGGCGTATGTGGATTTGAACCACAGACCTCACGGATGTGAACCGTGCGCTCTAACCACTGAGCTATACGCCCAAGATTGCTCACCATTTTTATATATATTATAATAAATAGAACTATCATGCAAGTATTTGAACTACATTTTAACCCTAAACTAAAAGAAGACCAAATCTTTGACAGTTTTATTTATGAACCGGAAAATATCTACGAGAAGAACCTAGGAAATTTATACGTTGTTGGAGAACTTCGGAACGTTCTGCCCCAAAATCTAAAACTTTTAGATGATATTGCTAAAGCTATCAAGAAAAGCTATTATACTTTTTCCCAAAAATTTCCTGAAAAAGCTCTTTCGCAAAGTTTAAAAAAAACAAATGAATATTTAGCTGAAAAAGTAAAAAAGGAAAATGTCAGCTGGCTGGGAAACTTAAACTTTGCTGTTTTTTCTTTAAAAGATTTTAATTTAATTTTTACTAAAACCGGCGATATTAAAATTTTGCTGTTAAGAGCCGGACAAATAATTGATATTGGTAAAAACTTAGACCTCCGGGAAATTGAACCCTATCCTTTGAAAATTTTTCTTAATGTTGTTTCAGGCAAATTAACTCAAGATGATAAAATCTTGGTTTTGACCAAGGAGATTTTTGAATTTTTCCTTCAGCAAAATCTATTGACTAAAATCGCTCAAAGCGAAAATATTAATGGAAAAAAAATAAAAGAAATTTTACCCTCTTCTCTTTTTACTAAAGGCGAGGGCTCAAAAGTTTCTGGGACTTGCCTCCTCTCTGTTGTAAAAACAGAACCAACAAAAAGAGGCAAAGCGATTCTTTTTCAAAGCGAAAAGAAATTCTCCTTTCCAAAAATTAGATTTCCCTTTAAACTTCCGAAGATTATCAAAAAGCCAAATTTGCCAAAGATAAAATTGCCAAAAATAAAAATACCTACACCAGGCCCTATAATAGAAAAACTTCGTCCCAAGACAAACATTAAGAAAAAGCTAATTCTGATTCTTGTCTTAGCTTCTGTTCTCCTCCTGGGATTTTTAATTTTTAAACAAGCAGTGGGAAGAAAAGAAAAAGAAATTAGAACCTCTTTAGCTAAGATACAAGAAAAAGTTAATCAGGCAGAAAGCTTTTTAATTTTTAAAAACGAAGAAGAAGCCAATTCTCTTTTTAAAGAGGCCTGGAAAGAAATTTTACCTTTAACCGAAACAAAAACTTCTGATATAATTGATTTAAAACAATCAATTGAAGAAAACTTGGAAAATTTAAACAAATTAGAAAAGATTGAAAATCCCGAACTTGTAAATGAACCGGATTCAAGCTTGTTCTCTTCTCCTTCCAGCTCTCTTGTTGACCCACCTTCATTTGAATTTAATTTTGATTTATCCGCTTCTTACCTTTCCAATCTTTACTTCTTAGACAAAAAAACTTGCGAGATTATTAAATATTCTCTCTTAGGGGCTCTAAATTGGGGCTCTCCTAAAAAATGGACGAAAGATAAAGGCCCTTGCTCTGAGCCAAAATCAATGACAGTTGACGGTTCAGTTTGGATTTTGAACGAAGATAATTCAGTCCTTCGCTACTATGCTGGTTCTTTTCAAGAAACTATAATCCCTGATTTCTTCCCATTTCCAGAAAATATTACTCAAATCAAAACCAAAGCAGATATCCCCTATCTTTATCTTTTAGAACCAGTAAAAAACAGAGTTGTTATTATTGATAAAAAAGGCAAAATCATCAAGCAATTCCAAAGCCAAAAATTTGATAATCTCAAAGATCTTGATATCTCCTCAGACAACAAAACAATCCATCTTCTCAACAACTCAGAAGTTTACAAAATAGAGATGAATTAAGTGAAGTCGGGCTTCATAAAAAATGCCGAGGGGTAAAGATAGCTACCTCCTCGGCTTAGTTTTGACTAAAATCTCCAGATGAGCTTCAGACCAAGAGCATCAGCTGATGCTGTACGCTGGTACTCGATGTTGAGAAAAATGTTTTCGGTGAGGTTCACTCCCTGAAAACCAATATAATAACCGAAAGTAGAGGCCTCACCAATATCCCAGGAGTATTTCGAACTCAAGACATCTCCGTTCCACGTCTCACTAAAATTATCATCTAAATCGCCATTAACGAAATGGAAAAAGGGGCCGCCGTAAATAGAAACACCGTCTGCCAGCTCATAGCTTGGGCCTATAGCGATTTGCATCTCAGTAAGCTCAATATCAACAGAGTCAGCCCAGTCCTTTGCTTTTAGATGCCCATCCAAATCAGCCCAACTTGCTTGAAACAGTCCGCCCAATTTGAGAGGACCCTCTTGATAAAAGGTTGCTTTGGTACCAAAGCCAATTGTAAAACTAGCCGGGCCATCAAATTTTTCTCCTTCTTCCCAGATTGAGTCACCAAATTTGGCGTCTGCTCCGCCTAAACGCAAAAATAGGTCCCAGTTGTCAAAGATGCCATATCCAAAGTTGGCATATACCTTATTCATCTTGAAATTCTTGAGGGTCAAGGAAAACGCTTCTCCTGAGTCGTAAAACCTTCCATTTTTATACTCAGTCCATTTACCGTTGGTTAATTTAAGGTCCATTGTGCTGTAGGAGTAATCAATCCCTGCTTGAGACTGCCCCTGTCTCAGGTTCCCTGTTGGAGGCCCCATCGGGTCTAAGGCAAAAGCAGGAGAACTCCCCAAACCAACCACCACAAGCACCACAACTAACAGTAACAATCTCTTTTCCATAACAATTCCTTTCTGAATTTAATTGTGAAAAAACAGTTTCTTTTCAATAAAATTTCCTACAAAATACAATTGACTGCCAAAACAAATACTTCATTTTCTGGCTTAATCTATTCTCCGGGTGGCTCTCTTGGCATTTTTCTTTCCATTTCCATCACCTCCTTTCTTAAATTTTCAAAGAACCGTTAAAAACCAATTCTCCTAATTCTTTCCTTCAAAGAATTGGTTTCAAACTATCCTGTAAATTATCACAGCCAAAGAAGATTGTCAAACCTTCCTTTTATACCAAAACTGCCCGAGGACGGGCCTCGGGCAAAATAGAAATGTAAAAAAATCGAAAAAAACAGGGCGAAGATTTTTTAATCCTCGCCCTTCACCCTCACACCAATGAAATTGGTAGTGGGGGTTTATTTCTTCCAAACATAAACAAGATGAAATTCTATGGAGCACTATTGCCCCGGGTTAAAACATTGACTTAGTTGCTTTGGACAACCGTAGACACATTACCGTTTCCTATCTGCTGGACAACACTGAAATCGCTGGTGCCGTTCTGGGTCTGAGAACTGAAATTACTAGAACCAACCTGCGTAGCGAAAGCATCGTTGTCGTTACCGTTCTGGGTTTGGTAAGCTACGTTGCCGTCACCGCCAAACTGCCGAATCCTGGCTTCATTGCCCTCACCTGTCTGGTCTTGTGCAGCATAGTTTCCAGATGAGAACTGGACAATAAAGGCGGCGTTGGAGATACCATATTGGGTTTGGTAAGCCCGGCTGGCAACGCCTCTCTGCCTAATGTAGGCACCATTCACATTACCAGTCTGGTTCTGAATGGCAGTGGCGGAGTCTCCGCTCTGCCATATCCCAGCGGTGTTCTCGCCGCCCATCCCAGGACCACCAGACTGGGTTTGAGAAGCATAGTTGCCAGTTGCGTTCTCGTCCTGCTTAATATAAGCATTGTGGCCTTTACTGAGCTGGACTTGGTAAGCCCTATTGCCGTTGCTCCCTTCAATTTGCTCAATCAGGGCAATATTCCATTGGCCCCACTGGATTTGAGAAGCAAGGTTGCTACCTGTACTGGTCTGCTTAATCTCGGCCAGGTTGTTGCCGATCCTCTGGTCTTGGGAAGCAATATTCGTGTTACCAACCTGGAGAATCTTAGCTTCGTTATTACCAACAGGGCCGGCTTGGCTCTGAGAAGAAACGTTCCCATTGCCATTTTGAGTAATCTCAGCATCGTTGTTAATACCAGCTTGGCTAACCGTAGCACTATTGCCAGCGCCGGTCTGATTGACCGTGCTCACATTCCCATCGGCAAAAGCTAATCCAGACAAACCAAGAAGAATTACCAAAGCCATTGTTACTATTAAAATCCTTCTGTTCATAAATTACCTCTCTTTCTTTCATCTCTGTCTATGTCTATACTGGATAGAAATCATTCAACGTCCTTAACTGCTACCAAGTTACCTTTTAAGTTTTAAACGAACCGCCAAGATAAAAATCAATCCTCTCGGATTTTTTCCTTTAACGAATTGATTTTTAGATATCTTGTAAATTATCATAACCAAAGAAGATTGTCAACCTCCATTCAAACTAACAAAAGTGGGGGTCAACCCCTACACCAAAACTGCCCGAGGACGGGCCTCGGGCAAAATAGAAATGTAAAAAAAATCGGAAATGGAAATAAAAAATAAAAACAGGGCGAAGATTTTTTTAATCCTCGCCCTTCACCCTCACACCAAAACTTCAAAAAAATTTCTGGTAGTAATAGGTTTACCCTCACACCAATGAAATTGGTAGTGGGGGTTTATTTCTTCCAAATATAGACAAGATGAAAATTCTATGGAGCACTATTGCTCCGGGTTAAAACATTGACTTAACTTACGGAGTTTGGACAACCGTAGCTACATTACCATCCCCTATCTGAGTAACAATGCTCGAATCGAAGTCACCGGTCTGGGTCTGAGAACTCCAATTGTTCCAACCAACCTGCGTAGCTTCAGCATAGTTGCCGTTACCGTTCTGAGTTTGGTAAGCTACGTTGCCGCCACCATCACTAGGGTACGGGTTCTGGGAAATTTTGGCCTCATTGTCATCACCTGTCTGGTTTTGTCGAGCATAGTTTCCAACTCCCCGCTGCTCAATCTCAGCAATATTGGAGATACCAACTTGGGTTTGGTAAGCAATGTTGTGTGCGGCAAACTGCATAATCTTGGCCCCATTGTACTCACCTGTCTGGTTCTGTGCAGCATAGTTGTAAGATGAAAACTGGCCAATATAGGCATCGTTGCCACGGCCGTCCTGGTATTGCCTGGCGATGGAGTCTTTTCCCCTCTGCCGTATCTTAGCTATGTTCCAGGCGACGCCGGTTCCAATCTGGGTTTGGTTAGCCGTGTTCCCAGCTGCGGACCCACTCTGCTCAATCGAGGCATCGTTCCCAATACCCGTCTGGACCTGAGCAGCAGTATTGAGAGTACTACTTTCAATTTGCTGAATCAAGGCAATATTCCAACTGCCGTTCTGGGTTTGGCTAGCAATATTCCCAGTGCCACTGGTGTTTTGCACAATAGTGGCTTGGTTGTTAGTGCTGCCGGTCTGGGACTGGTAAGCTGTGTTCCCATTGCCTGTCTGGGTGATAATGGCAATGTCCTCGTCGCCGGTCTGACTCTGAGAAGCAACGTTGTCATCGCCTTCCTGGGTGATAGTGGCTTCATTACCACTGCCATCTTGGCTAACCCTAGCTCTGTTGTCGTTGCCGGTCTGATCGACAGTGCTGGTATTACCATCAGCAAGAGCCAAGCCGGATAAACCAAGAAGAATTACCAAAGCCATTGTTACTATTAAAATCCTTCTGTTCATAAATTACCTCTCTTTCTTTCATCTCTGTCTATGCCTATACTGGATAGAAATCATTCAACGTCCTTAACTGCTACCAAGTTACCTTCTTCGTCAAAGGTAACTATCTTCTCTGTCGCTTCTTTTTCTTTTAAATACTTCTGAATAAGCGGAGAGTTGATGTCCTCTGGATTTCTCAAATTCCAGAGGCCGTCCTGAATGCCTTCTACAACCAGGTCGTAGACAGCTTTCTCTATTGCTTCCAGGACGCACATTGACGGAGGCTCATTAGTGGATAAACCGGTTTCTGCCTCCAACAACCTCTTGACTCTGACAAATCTGTAAACACCGAAATTCACTTCTCTGGAAAGAATGGATTTGGTGGTTGAGACAGATTTAAGAATCTTGCCATTCTTGACAGCTACAGCCCTCAAATAAATGGTTACCTGGTCTTTCCTTGCCTCGGTAGAACCGCCTAAGCCAAAGTATCTGAGTCCGAAACCACCGGTAACTAAATTGGTTTCATAGGCAATTATGCCTCCCTCTAAAAGTACACCTGCATAGAGCAAAGGTGGTAAAGGCGGTAAATTCTCGCCTTCACTGTTTTGGGCTTGATACTGCATCATTGTTGAACGAATGATTTTCCTCTCGTTCAACAAGTTAGGCAATCCTTCCCTTTCTATAGGGATAAACCAGCCAGAATCTTCAAGAGCTTTATTCAGCATTGAAGTAGCTCCTTGAGTAACAGCTGTTGAAAAACTGACTGCGGCAGGATGAGGCTTGTACTGTCCGCTCTGGTCCCTAAACTTATAAACTGCTACCACAATTTTTTCTTCCGGCGGAGGCAGAGAAATCAAATCCTGATGAATAGCAGTAGTAAATGCCATAGTTGCCCGCTCGGTATACATAGAAGCCATCGTAGTAGCGCAGCCAGACAGAAGAACAAGTGCCATTAGCATGGCTGCCATAATCACAATATTCAGTATTCTTCTCATTTCTTACCTCCTCTCTTAATAATAGGGTACTTTTACAGTGGTTGAGTTTCCAGTTACGGTGTCAGTTATAGTAACTTTTATGCCACTGATGACATCAACCGTCACATCAATTGTGTAATCGCCTACGCTGTACTGACCGGGCTCAAGGCCTTCCTCGCCAAATGCTGAACTCACTATCTTTCTTGACATCTGGTAGAGTATCTGCCGATTCAGACTATCTTCAAAGTCCTGTATCGGGTCTCTCTTTGGCATTGTAAACGGCTTTTGCTTCTCTACGAGCTTGTTCTGGGCCTCTGCTTGAGCTAACATCCACGGTCCATTAAACGGCGAACCGCCGAAAGACGGGTTTATGAACTCAAACACCAATTCTGTGGCTGTGGCTTCAGTTGCCGGCATTAAAAACAAAACGCAAACAATGCCGCAAATAACATACATCACTAATCGTTTCATTTTCTTTCCCCTTTCTTTGGATTAAATTTACACTTTCTTCAAATACCTTACACGTTCCTTAACAATCCCTCCTAAATACCGCTGCCTACCATGTCTGGTCCTTCAAGCTCTCTTTTGTACTCTTCATAGCGAGAGAGAAATCCCTTGGTTACTTCAACAGCTTGTTTGGCTGCTTCCTCAATCTCTTCAGACCTTGGTTTAAGCACTTTGCTCCAAACCATGGTTGTATCAACCTTAATCTGAATCCAGCTTCCCCATAGAGGACTGGCTCTCTCGTCAATAAAGATGTTGTAGCCCTTAATCCCTTTTGGCGCTTCCCAACGAATGAAGAAGTTTTCGTAGAACTCATAACCAATCTTGGTCATGGTCTGCTCAATAATTAACCCGGTTATTTCTTCCATCAGTTCTTCTTCTGCTGCTATTTCTCTTTTTGTTGCTGCTCTTTCTGCTTCTTCAATTTTTCCAATTGACCTGCTTAATTTTTCTTCTGCTGCAGAAGTTTTCTCGGGTTTCACCTCTTTTTGCTGCTTCGCCTCTTTTTGCTGTGTTGTTGTAATCTCAGAAACAACCGCTACACGACCCTCAAAACTCCAAACGCTGGGTTTGTCACCTTTTACGACACATACTTTTTGAAGAGTAAATTTAGAACTATTCCAAACCTCTCTAAAAGAAACTACACCATACATTACGTTGTTGAAACCACGACATTTTCTGGCATCAACAACACATGCTGTACATGCTGTTTCTGCCGGCTCTTTTTTTACCTCCTCTGTTTTTTCCTGCTTTGCTTGAACAGCCAAAGTAAAAACTAAACCCAGGGCCAACATCAATACCAAAATCATCCAAAATCTTTTCATTCGTTTTCTCCTTTCTTTGTTTATACATTGCTTTCTAAACAACAATTACCTTTTTTTCTATCTTCTCACTGTCATCTCCTTTCTTTAACTTTCTATCCAATTAAGTTTTAAACGAACCGCCAAGATAAAAATCAATCCTCTCGGATTAAATACCTCGGATTAAATATTCTATAATTTATCACAACCTAAGAATTTTGTCAACCCTCACACCCCTTTTATACCAAAACTGCCCGAGGACGGGCCTCGGGCAGTATAGAAAGGCTTTTTTATTCTTCTTTTCTTTTCTTCTTACGAGATAACAAAAACAAAATAATTATTATAATTATAAGAAGTAGTAAAAGCCACCAGAGATTCTCCAATCTAAACAAATCACCGATTGCTGCTAAGAGCCAGCCCAGTCCCGTTTCTTCCCCCTCAACAACTTCTTCTTCTTCCTCCTCCTCTTCTTCCTCCTCTTCTTCCTCTTCCTCTTCTTCCTCGCCTACTATTGGGCCTAGTTCTTCTTCCTCTTCCTCCTCCTCTTCTTCTTGTTCTCCTATAACACTAAGAGTAGTAAAACTATGCTCTGTGCTCACTGCCAAAGAACCATGAGAAACACAACGATAGCAATAAGTTGTATTTGACAAAAGACCGGTAATTTCCATTGTATGGTCTTCTTCTTTTGTGGGATTTTCATCTGTTGAATAAGTATATCCATAATTTGGCGGATTATCTAACTCCAAAACATGAGGAGGATCTTCTGGAGAACAGATCAAATAGATTACCCTACTGGTAGCTGGTTTTGTTGTTTTCCAAGTAATAGTTACAGAACTTTCACCAATTTCAGGAACGTCTTCATCATAAATCTCAAGGCCAGGTATATAATAACCTCCGCCTCCGCCACCCGGTATTTCTTCTCCTATTGATTCTTCACCAAAAAATCCTATTTTAATATCAAAATCAGCGCCCGATGTATCTTGTGGGTTACCCTCTTTAGGATTATATAAATTACCGGCCTCGGACCTAAAAGTGATTAAGAATTGATATGTTGTTGAAGCCCCTGCTCCCAGATTAGAAAGATGTTTCTCGCCGGCTTGGTAAAAACTAGTCAGGGAACCGGAATATAAAGCGCTTCCATTTTCACTAATAACTAAATCTAATACATCGGAGAGACAATTTGTTGAGCATGCAGAATCATCTATCAGATTCACTCCTATTTTTTGAATCTTCTCACTATTATTGTTTACTCTGACCAAACGGGTAACATCTTGACCTGGTAAAAAGTTCGCCTCCGAGAATAAAGGATTAGAATCTAACAGTATAAATTTACTCTGTGAGTCATCCCAAACTTCTACTATTAAATTACCATTAGCAAAAACTGGAGTAGCGCAAAATAAAGCTATTCCTAAAACAATTAAACTTGTATTAAATATTTTATTCATTTTCTGTATTATCGTTATTGTTTAATTCGGGCTCTGGCTCTGGCTCTGGTTCTGGTTCTGGCTCTGGCTCTGGTTCCGGTTCAGGTTCGGGTTCGGGGTCAGGCTCTTTTAATGGTTCCGGTTCGGGATCGGGTTCCTCTTCAATTGGCTCTTCTCCCTCAACAACAGGTTCTTCCTCAAGAATCTCCTCTTCTCCAGTAGGAGTTTCTTCTTCAATCAATGATTCTTCTTGAATAATTTCTTCCTCTATTTCTCCTGTTTCCTGCTCTGGTTCAAGCTCTGGCTCGGGTTCTTCTTCTATAACTATAACTTCTTCTGTAGAAGAAGTGGTTGTTTCAATAATGCTATCCTCTGGGAGTTCACTTACCGTACTTATTTCTGGCTCTGTTACTATCTCTATGTCCATCGGCTCTTCTAACTCTTCTAATTCCTCTATTAAATCTCCTGTTCCTCCATTAGAATCCATAAACTCTTCTACAAGTTCAGAGAACGTAATATCATCTTTATTATCTAAAACATTTGGTCCTCCAGGCGTAGGAATTGGATCTACCCATGCGCCCACTCCATCCGGAATGCGGGCGTAAGAATATCCCTCCGGTTTCTCGTCGCTATATGAATAAGAATCAATCAAAATTGAAGAAGAAACAGGATAGCCGGTATATAGCCTTATTGTCTCTATGTCATCGTCAATGGTAAAATCGCTGTCTCCGTCGCGATAGACAACCAAAAATCCGTGCGCCGGCACTATTGTGGATCCGGTATTGGTATTTCCGGCTGTTATGTAAAGTTTATGCTCGTCATCAGAGTCGTAAACAACCCAGCCGGCAACATTAATGTCAATATTGCTGTTGTTGTAAAGCTCCACCCATTCGCCGTTCGGTTTATAGGCATCGTCAGGCCCAATGGGATTTGCCAGAATTTCATTAAGAACAATCGTCTTGCCAATCTTTATGCCTCCGGATTTTTCCTCAATGTCAATAAATCCACTGTTCGGCTCCGCCATATCCTTGTCCCAGGCAGTAAAAGACCATTTGAAATAACAGGTCTTGCCCCAAACAGCGGGCGGCGCCGAAGAAGCAATCGTAAACGTATAATCCCAATTGACAGGTCCTTCTGGCGTGGCAGTGGTGGAAACAAATTCAAGCAACGACTCGGAATAATTTTGTGTGCCGTCTGTGGCACTCAGATTGACATAAACGCAGGGATCCGTATTTCCCGTCAAAGGAAGTATTTTTGAAAAATATTTGATGGGAATACTCCCAACACTTGAAAAATTAATTGAAGTGGATGTTTCATCAGATGGATACATCAAACCTGAAACATAAACCCCGGCTGGGTCCAGCACAATATCTAAAGTTCCAACAGAAAGATTATTTTCTAAGGTATTTTCAGTATCGTTAAAATAAGCGAGGGTTCTGCCAATAGCTAAAAGACCGGTCCAATTGAGACCCATGATTAGCAAAACTACAACTATTCTCAAAATAGATTTTTTCATAACTCCCCTATTCTGCTTTTTTGGCTTTCTTTTTTTTAATCTCTTCATAAATTTTCCTTGCTTCATCAAAAATAATGACAGCACCCGGAATAATAATAATTAAACTAAAACCAATGGGCTTTTGAGCAAAATCTACTACATATCCTAAATAAGGAATATCAAATAAAACCTTGCCAACAATCTCTCTCTGGGAAATCTCCCTCTGGTCTGGGGCATTGTTTGCATCACCTTTGGTAATATAGCGGGGCTCGCCCCCAACAACTTTGATATCGTGAATTCGGTGAGTAATTGGCTCTTTGTTCCTTCCCACTTGAAAAGTAATTACCTCGCCAATCTTATAATCATCTGTTGGTTTTACCATCACTATACTTCCCATCTTAATTTCTGGCGCCATTGAACCTGACTGAACAATCATTACTTTATAATTCCCAGTAATGGGAAAAACTGAAACCACCAACAAAACTGCAATTGCTCCAATAAAAGCAATAATAATGTAATATATTATTTTAAATGGTTTCATTCTAATCTTTTTGTTCCAGGTTTAAATCAATATCAAAAGTGACAATATCTCCTTGAACCTCATTCCCAACGCTTAAAGGTAATTTCCACTCAATCATAATGTCTTTGCCATCAGTAGTGGTTGGGTCGCCTTCTGCCGTTAAATCACCAAGCAAATATTTGATGTTATTTAAATCGTTAATGATAGTGTCCGTAACAACATGGTTTGAATAATCTGGGTACTCACCTTCATCTCCATACCAAATATTTATCACTAAATTAGCCCCTAATTCTCCATTATCAGGGGTGAGTTCTGGTTCTGGAGTAGCACCAGGAGAGTTAGTTACATTAGATAAGGTTATTGAAATCTCTCCTCCAATAGTACCAATATTATTGATATGGTATCTTAATACGCCTTCATCTCCTGGCTTTACATCGTTAATTTCAACTGGAGGAATATTCTCTCCATTATAAGTTTGGGTTCCGGGAAAACCAGCATAAGGTTCCCCGCCATACGGAAATACCACTTGTAAATCTAAAGTCCCAGCGGTGAGAGTATTCCCAGTGCTGGTTTCAGTATCAGAAAAATAAGCGCTCGTTGCTCCAATAACCACTGCAGCAACAACTCCAATAATACTTAAACTAACAAGTATCTTTTTCATACTTTCATACTGGACTTCGCTGAAGGGAGGTAACCTCCCTTCAGCATTATCCTAATCTTTTAGATTATTTAGTTATCAGTGTCGTCGTACTGAATCAAATTCTCTTCAAACAAATACGTGCTTGGTGACCATGCCTTCATACTCTTCGTAGTGTCATCATAGTCATCACATGGAACCAACCAAATCTTTGCACCAGCTGGAGCGTTTTGATCACTAGCATTTGGTAAGTCATATCCAAAGTTATAAGAACCTATCAGGCTAAGATTATTAGCAGTCGCTGTTCCACTAGCAATCAAAGCACCTGGATTATTCCCTGGCCATGGATCAGCATAGTAGATTAAACAATACTTAATATTGTTAAGTCCAGTTCCGCTAAAATTATAATTGAAAGTCGGACCCGAAGTATTGTATGTTAATATACCAGATCCATCTAGAATTTCCTCCCAAGTTGTTGGGTCTTTACCTACCATATTAAGAGAAGCTTGTGCGCCTTTTGGACCCGGAGCATTTAACTGAGTTGCCATTAACTCAATGTCAAATGTCAATACATCACCCTGTGCCCAGTTGGTCACTTCTGGCTCTAAAGCGCCTGGCCAAGACCTCAAATGATAACTCTGCACTACTTTCAATTCTTTAGTTGGAACTAATTGACCTAAATAAATCCAAATAGAGCTGATATTATCAAGTCGAACATACTGGTCTTCTGTAATAATTGGCTCCCACCTTCCAGTAGTAGGCTTACCATCTACATCCGTCTCACATTCTTGTTCTAGAGGATCTCTGCACACATACATATCATAGATAATGTAGGCAGCAAGATTGTTTCTTGGTTTATACTCTCCTATACATGTCTGACCTGCTTGATCCCATGTTCCGTTTCCTT
Source organism: Patescibacteria group bacterium (assembly GCA_020148045.1). Taxonomy (NCBI): domain Bacteria; species Patescibacteria group bacterium. The sequence continues at coordinate 133,671 of JAHCRG010000006.1, read as the reverse complement.
CGTCACACTCTGGCTCTGTTATAACTCCATCACTCTGCTCAGTAATATTGATATGTTTCCAAAGATTAATTGGGTTGCTATCTTCCAAATTTCTAACTGTAAATTCTATATATCTAGTATAACTAGGCTTCATATCCTTTAACTCTTCAGAGAAACTTGCTTCCCATGGATTTAGGTCATCAACTACAATATCAATAACTCCAGCTGTTAAAGTATTCCCAGTGCTGGTTTCAGTGTCGCTGAAATAAGCAGTGGTGGCGCCGATGACAATGGCGGCAACTACTCCAATAATACCTAAACTAATTGCAATTTTTTTCATTTTAGTTTTATGTTAATTAATTAATAATTAAGTGGCTTGCCTTAGGTCCTCCACCTAGGCACTTCCCCTATCATCCTCCTAGCTAGGACCGGAGAACTTAGGGTAAGCCACTCTTGATCGACCTTTACTCCAAATAAAAAAGGAGTTCAAGCTTTAATATACAAAAAATTATATACTAAGGTTCGAACTCCTATAAATCTTTTTTTATAAACTTTAGTTTTTAAAAACAAAATTTTTAATCTAGTTCCTCCTCTAGATAGTAAAGACCCACAATAGATAATCTTATTATGAGTCAGTAGATCTAGTCAAGCAAAGTTTTCCACAGTTCATCCACAGCCCCAAATAAAAAAGGGAGATTATATCTGGACACCAAAATTAGGGAGGAAAAACCAATCTAACCCGGTGCCCAGATATAATACCCCTTTTCTCTTTCTAAACAACATTATAGCAAACTTTAAAACTTTTGTCAAGCTTTTATATAACAAAACTGCCCGAGGTCGGACCTCGGACAAAATAGAGATATAAAAACAGAAATTAAAATAAAAATCGCCCACTGGGCGATTTTTTGCGGCTCTGATATAAAAAGGATTTACCTATTCATAGGGTTCACATTTATACAGATAGTCAAGTCCGTTTCCGCCATGTGTAATGTCGTACTTCATCCAGGTTGATGGTCCGCTCCAACCATCTCCGTCATTTTGTCCTACCAACTTATATACACAATGCAACTCTCTATTTCCGGTTATCCAAAGCTGAAAACCTCCGTCTCCAGTCCATTTTCTTAATAAAGTCTCGCCATTATAGTAAGGAATCGTTTCTACTTTATTACTCTTAGATTTCCAAGGACCTGGTTGCGCCATCACAGTTCCTACTGATAGCATTAACAAAGTTGCTATTACTCCAAATAGAATTAATTTTTTCATCTTTTTATAATTGATTAAATTTAAATTTTTTTTCGACCTTTCTTCAAACATAAAGACCGCTTTCGCTTTAGTTATTTATGTTTTGCAGTCTTCCTATTCTTCTATGCGTTATTCTACAACTTAAAAACAGGATGTCAAGTCCAGAAATAAAAATCGCCCGGCGACGGGCTTTTTTGTTTAGAATCCAAAAATCAGAAACGTCCTTAATTTCCTTTTAATCCCCAGGTGAGCTATCTTGGTCAGTACTATCAGTTTTGAGTTCGGTTGTTATTTTACTAATAGTCTCGCTTGCCTCTTTTTCTTTCTTTTCCTCATCAAGCTCTTTAAGTTTCTTGTCAAGAACTAACTCAATACCAACTCTTATTGGGTTAAAATGTTTAAGACATTCTTCCTCGCTGAGTTCGTGAATACCCTTACTTAAAATACTGTAAATAGATTTATGTTTAACTAAAAATTCGGGGAGAAAATCTTTTAAGAGTGAAATTTTCTCTTCAATTCGACCACTCTTATATTCACTCTCGTTAAATTCAGGATTTTGAGATGCAATAGAATGAGCCTTTTCAATAAGGTCTTCAAAAATTCTCCTTAGATAAACAAAAGATCCTATTCCTACTCCATGTGCAGCTAATCCTAATGCTCGAGTGAATTCCTTATATTTTTCATTTCCTAATAGTTTGCGGTATTTCTGAATTTGCGGAATCTGAAGGTCGGCAACAGAGGGAAATTGACCTACTTTTTGTATCACCGAACCGCAAATTCGAAAGTATGAAGTGTATTCATGTGCCCTACTCCGGCTACAGATATATGAAGTTCCGAAATATTTCTCCGACTCACTTTTCGCATGAGCCCTAAGAGCGGGGATCCCAAAACCAGGTCTAACGTAATTCTCAAATACGCTTTCTTTTTCACAATAAATACAATAAGCATCGATTGTGCCACTAAAATCGATCAGTTCAGAGATTTTCTTTAGATTTTCCTCCGTGATAATAATTTCTTTATATAATGGCATTTCGAGATGAAATTCCCTGGGAGAATCAGGAATCTCATTCTCTATGACCTCTATTTCATTTTCTGTTGGAAGATCTTCGTTCATGTAATAATTGTATTAAATTTATTTATAACGTTGCCAGTTAACTTTTGTGCCTCGTTTACTTCTGGCCCCCTGACCACCGGCGAAAACTGTGTCAAGTCTATTTTCTTAATTTTTTCTTTCATAGGTTTATTAATACTTCCCATCGTGTCCTCCAAGATAGATATTTGTGTGTTTGTCTTTTGTCTCCTCAATAGGAAACCTCTTTTTATTATCTTCAATAGTCATCTGAATTGCTTTATCAATATCAACATCACAGCTATTTGCCAACAATGATAAAAACCAGAATATATCGCCAACAACATCCTTTACTTCTTCCCTTTTTTCAAAAAGAAGCTTTTTAACTACTTCTGGGTTTTGCTCCCATTTAACTATATTTCTAAATTCGCCAACTTCTTCAACAATACCTAATAAAATATCTTTTGGATTGTGAAACTGATTCCAATTTCTTTCCTCGCAAAAGATTTTAATTTTTTCTTGATAAGGATTCATAAATGAATGGTCTTAGTTTACCTACTTTCAAGTTAACTCTATTTCCTAAAAATTTCAAGGGGAATTAAAAAGCAACTTGGAAACCGAGTTTCCAAGTTGCTAATTACTCTTTTCTTTATCTTATTTCAGTTCCACTTTGGCGCCGGCTGCTTCAAATTTCTTTTTGATTTCTTCTGCTTCTTCTTTTTTGACGTTTTCTTTAATCATTTGAGCGCCGCTTGCTACTGCATCAACCAAGTCCTTTGCCTCTTTGAGGCCTTTTTCCATAACATCTCTAACCACTTTAATTACCTCAATTTTCTTCTCCCCTACTCCAGTTAACTCAATATTGAAGATGCTCTTTTCTTCGGCTACTTCAGCGCCAGCCGGAGCTTGACCGACAGGAGCTGCTACAACCGGAGCTGCAGCTGAAACTCCGAATTTCTTCTCTAAAATCTTAACTAATTCCGCCAAATCCAAAACAGAGAGCTTTTCTATCTCTTCAACAAGCGCCTTAAATTTCTTTGGCACTTCAACTTTTTCCTCTTCTTTTTCTTCTTTTTTTATTTCTTCTGTCATAATTTTATTGTGTTTTAATTTGTTTAAAAATGTATATTAGACCTTTAATGTTGGCTTGTAAAACATTTACAAATCCCGAAATTGGAGCAGAAATGCTTCCAACGACCCTTGCCAAAAGTTCTTCTCTGCTCAGTATCCTTGCTAAAGTAATAATTTCTTCAATATCTCTAAGTTTATTTTCATAAAATCCTCCTAAGATTTTTAAGTTCTTATTTTCCAATGAAAAATTATAAGGGATTTTAGCTGGAGATATTTTATCTTTAAAACCAAAAACTAAAGCAACCTGGCCTGCTAATTTTTCCAGGTCAATCCCAACTTTTCTTTCTTTAAAAGCTATATCTAATAAGGTTTTTTTGGCAACGATTAATAAACAATCAGCTGCTTTTAATCTTTTTCTTAAATCAAAAAGATCTGCTGCTTTTAAACCTTCAATTGCCACAAAAACCATTGATTTTTGCTTATCAATGTTTTCTTTTAATTCCTCAACAATTCTTTGTTTTTGTTCTTTAGTTAAAGCCATTTTAAATTAAAAATCTGTGGGTTAACCACAGACAACAGAGAATTAATTTCTATAACTCCTCGGCAGGTCTTAACTTGCCTGCTGTCTGCGGATAATCATTAATATAGGTTATATTAGCTTCTATCTAAACGCTTGTCAAGGGTTTTAGCTACTTCTCAATACAGAGAAGCTTCTGCTGAGTGTCACAGTATTTTCCTTGGTAAAGAGTAAAGGCAGCATCTTTGTCCTTGCCTGTTAAACCAGAAGATAATCCACCCAAAGCAACTGCATCAGTAGATTTCCCTGCCAAAGTATAGCAGGTGGGAAACGACGGTTTTGGTTCTCCTCCAGGCACAGGGTAACCCTGAACTAACTTATTTTCTTGAGTCCAGTTTTGGCAGGTGGTTGTAAAGCTGTATTTTTCAGCAAGAGGTTTGTAGGGAGCTAAAAGGGCAGCAGCAATGGTAATGCAATTTTTTTTACTCTCTTCATCAAGACGTCCCAGCCAGAGATTTTTCATATCTTCCAGAAAATCCTTTTCTAACTTTTCCTCATTAATTATTACAAGGTCTAAAAATTTCTCTAAAAACTCATCAAAGTTTTTTCCCAGAAGCCGATGGCAAGTTGCTCCTCTAATCAGGGTGGCAGCTGGAATAGCGACAACAAAAATGCCATCTGTCTCTCTGGGAGTTCTTTTTAATCTCTCAATGGCTAAATCCTCATCGCTATCCCCTCCAAGAAAGGCCTGCCATTTTCCATCAAAGCCCTGTTTTTCAGCTTCTTCTTGACATTTCTGGTCAGCTCCTTGAAGCCCGTCTAAATTTCCGGTAAAACTCTCTTCCGTAATAAAAACCCTTCTTAGATTTGGCAAATCGCTCGGCAGATAGGGCCATCCACCCTCAATAGATAAGCCATCACAACTGGCAAGTTCTGGATAAGTAATTACAAAAGCTCCATCTGAATAATCTATTTCATTGCCTTTTTGCCAGGGATATTCAAAAACAACAATCCAGTAATCATCCCCGTATTCTTGGCCGGGGTAAATCTCCCATTCGTATTTTCCTAAATCAGCTTCAACATCTTTGGCAATCCATTTTGGCTCTATTCCTTTAAACAAAACAATGCCAACTTTTTCCAATCCTTTTGCCTCCCAGCTAATCTCATAGGCCTGTCCAATTTCCCATTCTTCACCTCCGTTAGGCGTCAGAACTTGGATGTTCTTTGTTAACTGACCAAAGAATAAATAAAATATAAGTCCAAAAACTATTAAAACAGCTGCTACCGAAATATAAACTAAGTTTCTCTCCAAGGTAAATTTTTCAAATATTGAGTTGTTCATTGGTTTAGATAATTAGATTCTGTAACTGGGGGTGGGCAGGCCGGCTTAATTTGCTCTTCTAATTCCTCTTTGAATTTTTTTCTCACAGCATAACCATATTTGTCTGTCGGCATCCAAAAAGCTGCCAGATAAAGATTCTTGAGTTCTTGATTGCAGTTTTCCAGCCAGCATCTATATTGGCTATGTCCTAAAAGGCGGCTTGCTTCTTCATTTTCCCCAATATAGATTATATCATATTCCCCGTTTTTTTTACATAAAATTGTATATATCCCGGCTCTATCAATAACATCATTCTCTTTCAATGACCAAGGTCCATTAAAGTAATACTCGCCAATTTCAATAAATTGAGGAGCTGGAGGGAAGTTAGCAACAAGGGAAGGAGGAAATTCTCCGGAAACTTCAGGTGGTTTAAAAACTTCTCCCCTTTGAAGCAGATAACTAACTAAGAAGAAAACAAAAGCAATTAGCAGGACTATAAAAAGAGCATAGAGGGAATTTAATAAGATTCTCCTACCTCTTTCTATTTTCTGGATATCGATTCCTGCACTTAACATAACAAATCCCCCAAAAAGAAATATAACGAAAACAACAAAAAAAGCTAAAAGAAGAACAAATATTGGAAGATTTTCAAAAATAGACATTTTTATTGCATTTATTGTAGAATTTCAACTATTTTTTCTCCAAATTCTTTAGCAGCGCCAGGTCCATTTCCAGTAACTATCTTTCCATCTACAACCACTGAGTCTTTTTGGAAAATTGCTCCATTTTCTTCTAAAATTTTGACAGTAGATCTATCCAGAGGAGAACTCCAAACAGTTGCCTTTTTACCATCTAAAACTCCTGCTTTAGCTAAAATTGCAGGAGCAATACAAATTGCTCCTAAAACCCTATTATTTTCAACCACTTCTCTAGCAATTTGATGACAGGTCTCATCATCCATATAATTTGCAGCTCCCGGCCCTCCAATAAATAAAATTGCATCGTAGTCTGCTACCTTAAGGTCTCTGAGCAAAATACTAACCTCCGCCTCCCCGCCTAACTTCCCAATTGCTTTTCCAAAAGAAGTACTAACAGTAGTAACTTCAGCTCCAGCAGCTTCTAAGGTCTGCTTTGGAATAAAGTACTCCTCATCCCGAAACTCCCGAAAAGCAATAATCATTGCTATTTTCTTTCTCATAAGCTTTACTCTATTGTATCAATTATCGCAATAAACATCAAAGCCCCTACTTTAAATATTTGGCTTTGGCTTCGTTATGTTCTTTCAAGGTTCTGCTGAAAATTGTTTCTCCTTCTGGGGTAGATAAGTAATAAAGATATTGGCTTTCTTGAGGATAAATCGCTGCCAAAATACTTTCCAGGCCGGGATTGGAAATAGGACCCAAGGGCAGTCCTTTATATTTATAAGTGTTGTAAGGAGAATCAATCTGGAGTTCTTCTTTTAAAATTTTTGTTGTTTTTCTGCCAGTGATATAAGTGATAGTTGCATCTACTTGCAAAAGCATATTGCTCTCTAATCTTTTCCATAAAATTCCAGCAACAATTTTCTTGTCTTTAAAAGTTCTCACTTCTTTTTCAAGTAAAGAAGCTATTATTACTATTTCATGAACGGTCTTTCCCTGCGAAGAAATTTCTTCTCTTAATTCTGAAGTCAGTTTCTTATCAAAATTATCAAGCATTTTTTCAACAATTTCTTCAATCCCGTCTTCAGGAGAAATTTCATAAGTATCAGGAAATAAATAACCTTCCAAGCTCGGATCTAGTTCTTTTGCCTTGGCAATCCCCTTTTCTTCAAGATAATTTCTAATATCTTCTAAATTCCATCCCTCAATTATGATAATTATCTTTTTAATTCTATCGCCTGAAGCTAATTTATTTACAATCTCAGGAATGGCCATTGCTCGTGATAATTCATACTCCCCAGCTTTAAGATCTCCACCGACCTCTTTAAATAAAACATAAACTCTAAAAAAAGAGCCATATCTAATTAGGCCTTGTTCTTTTAAATTAATTGAAATCTCCTTTGCTCCTTCTCCTTTTTTAACCAGAAAAATTACTGTTTCATCAGAATCAGGACTTACTGGGTAGTAAATTCCTTGCCAAACCCAAAACCCTCCAATTAAAATAATAACCACAATTAATGTTATAAAATACTTCATTTTTGAATCAGAGGAACAAAGACAAAGCCAGGATGTTCAATTTCTTCAAATTCTTTTTTAGATTTTTTTATTAAAACCCAGATTGAAGACCCGATAGGAGTAACTATTCTACCACCAATTTTTATTTGCTCTTTCCAGGCCTGAGGAATTTTTCCCTGGACTGCTGCAGAAGCTAAAATTTTATCAAAAGGCGCTTCTTTTTCATAACCTTTTGAGCCATCAGCACAGATAAATTCCACGAGCCCTTTTTCTATAAAATTGTATTTAGCCACGTTCTTCTCACCGAATTCTTTTAGTTCTGGAACTATTTCTATTGCTGTAATTTTTCCCTTTGGGCCCACTATTTGAGCCAGCAGGGCTGTTGTCCATCCAGAGCCAGAGCCAATATCCAAAATATTATCTCCTGATTCCGGTTGTAACTGTTCCAGCATAAAAGCAACCACTAAGGGTTGGGAAATTGTCTGGCCATAGCCAATCGGCAGGGCTTCATTAAGTTCAGCTAAATTTCTCATATCCTCCGGCATAAAATCAGCCCTTTTTATCTCTCTAAAGGCATCAATTATTTTTGGTGTCTTTAACCAGCCATCTTGAATTAGAGAATCAATTAAATTCATAATAAATTTGTTTTAATGAATTGAAAGATACTTTAGTTTAAATCTTAATTTTTTGATAAAACTTAAGCGGTTGAAAAACAAAATTCCATCCAAATGGTCAATTTCGTGCTGGAAAACTCGAGCCAAAAGTCCTTTTGCTTTCAACTTAATTTTTTTCCCTTTTATATCTAATCCCTCAACTTCTACTTCTTCAGCTCTTTTTATTTCTAAAAAAATTCCGGGAAAACTCAAACAGCCTTCCTCTTTTTTTTCTTTTTCCTGGCTCTTTTTGATAATTTTAGGATTAACCAAAGCTAAAATCCGCTGACCCTCTAAATCAGTTTGAACAACAATTACTCTTTTCAATACCCCAACCTGAGGAGCTGCCAAACCAATTCCTTGTCCTTTTCTCATTGTTTGAACCATATCAACAATAAGTTTTTTTATCTTCTTATCCACTCTCCCTACTTTTTTGCATTTCTCTCTCAAAACCGGCTCATTAAATTTTTTAATCTCTAAAATCGCCATATTATCATTTTATATTATTTCAGCTGAAATTAAAAGATGCGTTGAGAAACGCATCTATTTTTGCGGGTCCGCCAGGAGTTGAACCTGGAACCTCTGGTTTTGGAGACCAGCGTTCTGCCAGTTGAACTACGGACCCTTATTCTTCTTATTTCTTCCCTTCCTTATGTACCGTATGTTTTCTGCACCATTTGCAGAATTTTTTCAAATCTAATTTCTCCTCGGCTAATTTTTTTGATTTACGAGTAAAATAATTTATCCTTTTGCAAACTTCACATTGAAGCTTTATAAACGGTTTCTTCTTTGCCATACCCCTGAGCCAGGAGTGAGAGTTGAACTCACGACCCCGTCATTACCAATGACGTGCTCTAACCACCTGAGCTATCCTGGCAATTATTGTGGGTGCGGTCGGAGTCGAACCGACGGGGCCCATACGGACATCAGTTTTACAGACTGCTCCTACCCCCTATAGGACTACGCACCCTCCAAGCTATCTTACCACAAAAATAGCTATTTTTCAATGATTTTCCTGTGTTTTCTTCTCCATTCCTCAATCTTTTTATGATTGCCGGAAAGCAATATTTTTGGAATCTCCCAATCTATACCCTTTTTAGGAGAAAAAACTTCTGGACGAGTATATTGAGGATACTCAACAAATCCTTTTTCTTTGGTAACTCTTTCTTTCAATAATTGTGGTTTTCCTAAAACGCCGGGGATTAATCTGGCTATTGTCTCTATTACTACCATAGCTGGAAGCTCCCCGCCCATTAAAACATAATCCCCTATTGACAATTCAACATCAGCAATATGTTTAGCTACTCTCTCATCAACCCCTTCATACCTTCCGCAAATTAAAATTACCTGATTCAATTTACTGAATTGATAAGCCATTTTCTGATTAAACTTTTTGCCCCGAGGAGTAAATAAAATCACTTTTGTTTCTTGTTTCTTGTTTCTTGTTCTTTTTTTTAAAGCCGATACGGCTTTAAAAATTGGCTCCACCTTCATCACCATCCCAAGCCCGCCGCCAAATGGCTTGTCATCAACAGTTTTGTGTTTATCAGAAGTCCAGTCTCTCAAATTACGAACATTAACTTTTATTAGTTTTTTCTTTATAGCCCGCGAAATCAAACTCTCTGAAAGATAAGAGTTAAAAATCTCTGGAAAAATTGTAACGATATCAAACTTTATCATAAAACTTAAAACAAATGAAAACAGTCCTACCATAATAGTAGCACTGTTTTCCGAAAAGATAAATCTTTTCCGAGATTACAGCTTCAAATCTTCCAATCCTTCAGATGAAGCTTTTTTCCCTTGAGCAGCTGTTCTACCACCTTCCGGCTCTTCAATCTTTAAGTTCACTCTGGCGTGATTTTTTAAGCCAACAATTCGAACTAAAGATCTAATAGCCCTAGCAGTTGAACCAGCTCGACCAATGATTTGACCCATGTCTTCAGGATTTACTTTCAAAGAAAGTAAAACTCCCATTTCGTCAACCTTTCGGTCAATTTTGACATCTTCTGGGTGGTCGACCAGTGCTTTTACAATAAACTCAAGGAATTCCTTGTCAGTATCTTTTGCCATAAGTCGTTCAAGTTAATTTTCTTACTAAGTAGCTCGACCTTTTCTGTTCGCCTGATTCTCTATCTATCCAGAGAATAGGAATCTTAAAAGCTACTATTTTTAATTATACTCTTTAAAAAGATTGTGTCAAGAGCTAGTTGCCTCTTTAGGTTTCTCTTTTTTCTCTTCTTTTGGTTCTTGAGTTTTAACTTCTTTTTTGGGTTCTTCAGGCTTAGCAGCTTCCTCTTTTGGTTTCTCCTGCTTGGCTTCTTCAGACTTAGCTTCTTCCTTAACTTCTTTCTTGCCCGCCGTAACTTCAGCGGAGGCGGGTTTCTTCTCTTTCTTCTTTTTATGAAGAGGAATCTTTTTACCTTCCAAGATTTTTTCTTTCACTAATAAATTATTAACACTATCTGATAGCTTAGCTCCTACTGAGAGCCAATATTTAATTCGCTCCGCTCTCAACATTTTTTCTTTGGTTAAAGGGTTCCAAAATCCAACTTCCTCCACAAAACGACCACCTCTTGGCGGCCTTCTCTTATCAGTAACCACAATCTTAAAAGAAGGTTGATTTTTTTTACCGACTCTGAAAAAACGAATACGAAGCATAAAATTATACTAATTACCAAGTCTTTATTTTCAGGGCTTCTTTGGCTGCTGCTTCTTCTGCCTCCTGCTTTGAAGAACCCTCCCCTTCCGCTATTAAATCTTTGCCAAGAAAAACACCGACAACGAAATGCTTAACATGATCCGGGCCCCACTCTTTCAAAACTCTATAAATAGGGGTAACTCCTAATCTCTCTTGAGATTCTTCCTGAAGGTGTGACTTAGCATCTTTAAAAAGACGGGCTTCAATAATATGGGGTAATTCTTTTATTAAATGTTTCTCAATAAAATCTTTACAAGAATTTAATCCCTGGTCAAGATACAAACTTCCAATAAATGCCTCAAGAGTATCAGCCAAAATATCCTGCCGAGCTTTACCTTCTTCCTTTAATTCTCCCTGGGAAAGCAAAAGAAAATCATTAAAACCCGAATTTTGGGCAATTTTTGCCAGCATTTTAGCATTGACCAAAGCTGCTCGCCAAGTAGTCAACTCACCTTCTGATTTTTTAGGATAATTTCGAAATAAGTATTCTGTAACTACTTCTTCTAATATTGCATCTCCTAAAAATTCTAATCTTTCATTATGGGAAAGCTTAAGATCAGGATTTTCATTTAAAAAAGACCTATGAACAAAGGCCTGAACAAGTAAATCTTTATTTTTAAATTTTAAATTTAATTTTTTCTCTAATTTTGAAAAATCTTTCTTAATCATTTTTTTTCTATTTCTTTATAGACGGTGCCGAGGACGCCATTAATAAACTTTCCGGAACTTTCTCCACCAAAAGTTTTAGCCAACTCAATTGCCTCGTTTATTGCAACTTTTGGAGGAACTTCTTCTTTGTTTCCATATAAAAGCTCATAGAGCCCAATTCTTAAAACATTTCTATCAACAATAGTTATTTGTTCAATCGGCCATTCAGGAGCTGCTTTCTCAATAATCTTGTCCAGGTCAGAAAGCTTTGAAATAACTCCATTAACTAATTGCCAGACAAACTCCTTATCTTCAAGCCCTGGTCCAAATTCTTTGATGTTTTTCTCAACAATCTTCTCTAAATCCTCTGATTTTTTACCAGAAAAGTCCCATTCATATAAACTTTGCATTGCTATTGAACGTGATAAATGTCTTGAAGCCATAATAATTATCTTTTAGAAAGTCCTTCCATGCTCAATGGCTTTCCTTTCTTTTCTTCTTTTTCTTTGGCTGCTATTTCTTTTTGTTTTTTCTTCTTTTCCTTCTTGGTCAATTTCTTCATAACATCAATCGCTTCTATTCCTTTGTAATATCCGCAGTTTAAACAAACAGTATGAGGCAAAACCAGCTTACCGCATTTTGGACAAGGCGTTAATCCCGGAGCTTCAAGAAAAATATGCATCCTCCGTTGATTCCTTCTTGATTTCGTCTTTCTTTGTTTTGGAACAGCCATAATAAGTCTATCCTAACAAAATAATCAAAACTTTTCAATAGTTGCTAACCGGTCTAAAACTCCTTCTATGAATTTTACAAGGTCCATGTTTTTTAAGCATTTTCCGATGTAGTTTGGTTGGATACCCTTTGTGTCTATCAAAACAATAACAAGGGTATTTTTTATGATATCTGAACATCATTCTATCTCTGGTAACTTTAGCAATAATACCGGCAGCAACGCAAGAAAAAACTTTTTCATCTGCTTTAATAACTGATTTCTGCGGAATATCTAAGTTTATGCCGAAATTCCCATCAACTATCAAAAAATCAGAGCAAGAACATTTCTTCTCTAAATTCCTCACTGCTCTTTTCATTGCCAATTTTGTTGCTTCTAAAATATTGATTCTATCTATAACCTTCTCTGAAACCCGTCCTATCCCCCACTTTATTTTTGGCGTCTCAAGCAGAATCTTGTAAATCTCTTCTCTTTTTTTAAAACTTAGTTTTTTTGAATCTTTTAAATTAGATATTGGATTATAGATGTTAGATTCTGGATTTTTTTTAAAACAAACTGCGGCAGCTACCACTGGTGCCGCTAACGGGCCCCTTCCACTCTCATCTATTCCAACCACCATCTTATATCCCTTTCTCCACAACTTCCTTTCCTCATTAAAATTAGGGTATTTCATTTTATTATTCTAACATGCTAAACGATAATTAAAAAAAAGCGGTTTTAAGAAACCGCTTCTTTATTACTCTATGTCAATTTGTTTTGCATCCCAAAAAAGAGAATCGGTATCTGGTAGAGCTTTAGCTGGAAATTCCATCAATGGATTGCCTAACAAACTAATAAACGTAGAAGTTAAAGTTAGGCGCTTATCTTTTGAGGGATTAGAAACACGAAGAGCATAAAAACTATAACCAGGAGGGTTAGACGATTTCTCTTTGGTAATGCGAAAATAAGTATCACCTACTCTGCCTTCAATCATTTGATCCTTTTTAGGCCTCGCTCCCCCAGCTATAACCGGGAGCTGAGAGAGAAGTCTTCTTAGCCCCCTCACGGTTATTGTCATCAAATTTATTTCAGTTCTTTTCTTACTCATTCATCTCGTCCTCCTTTCTTTTTTTAAAAGGACAATTAATACTTCGTTTTATTAGAATTATAGCAAAATATGTCTGAAAGTCAACAAAAACTTGACGGGATTGGCGGATGGGTATATAGTGTGAGTAGTTCAAAATTTGGTCTTTATTAACAGAATATTTCTTGAAAGGATAAAAAAAATGAAAAAGGAAAGAAAGTATAAGTTAATGTGGAGATGGTCTTTAATAACAGCGGGCTTGATTGCTCTTTTCTGGGCAATCTGGTATCTGGCAGCAGGATCAGTTCCAGTGGTAACCAGCATTAAAATGACAGGAAATTGGACCTTAGAGCTTCCCTTTGGAGTATCTCGCTGGTGGGGTATCTTAATAGGGCCTATTTGGTCTATCGCCCTGATTTCTCTTTCTACAAGTGAGATAATTAAAAAAGATGAAGATCTGGTCATTGGTCTGATCGTTGGTCTGGCCGTTGGTCTGCTCTTTGGCCTGGTCGTTGGTCTGGACGCTGATCTGGTCGTTGGTCTTGGCTTTGGTCTGGTCGTTGGTCTGGCCGTTGGTCTGGTCGTTGGTCTGTTCTCTGGCCTGGATAATAGTCTGGGCCTTGGTCTGGGCTTTAGCCTGTTCTTTGGTCTGGCCGTTGGTCTGCTCTTTGGCCTGGTCGTTGGTCTGGGCTGTGGTTTGGGCGTTGGCCTAGGCGTTGTATTAAAATGGATATTTCTAAGGATTTCCGGAAGACAACCGGGAATTGGCTGACTGCCAAACATACCAACCAAACTGCAAAGGCCGGGAAGGTGTAACCTCTCGGCCTGTTTTAATTGAGAGACCAGGTCTGCCAATTTTTTCTCTTGCATTACATTCTCTGGCAATGTAAAATGGTATAATGAAGTTCGCTCACCTCCACGTCCATAGTCACTATTCCCTGCTTGATGGGCTGCCAAAGATTGATGAGCTTTTGGATTATGTTAAAGAATTAGGAATGAATTCTGTGGCTTTGACTGACCACGGAGTTTTGTATGGAGCTGTAGAGTTCTATAAAAAAGCTAAAGAAAGAGGAATTAAACCAATAATTGGCTGTGAGGTCTATGTTGCCCAAGAAGGAATGGACCAGAAAAGGCCAAACATAGATGATAAAAGATATCATTTGGTCCTATTGGCAAAAAATGAAGAAGGTTATAAAAATTTAGTTAAACTTATAACTAAAGCTCACCTGGAGGGCTTTTATTATAAGCCAAGAATTGACGATAAGCTCTTGGCAAAACATTCCAAAGGACTTATTGCTATGACTGCTTGCTTAGCAGGAAGAATTCCTCGTTTAATAGTGGCAAAGAAATTTGAAGAAGCAGAAAAATTAGTCCAGAAATATCAAGAAATTTTTGGAAAAGATAATTTTTATTTAGAACTTCAACATCATCCAAATATCAGAGAACAAAAAATTGTAAATGACGAATTAATTTCTATTTCCAAAAAATATGGAATTCCCTTAGTGGCAACTAATGATATCCACTATTTAAAACCAGAAGATACTGAAGCCCAGGATATCTTAATGTTAATTAATACCGGCGCTAACCCAAATGACCCGGAACGGCTAACTATCAAAGCAGATGACTTTTCATTAAGAACTCAAAAAGAAATGGAAGAAGCGTTTAAAGATATCCCTGAAGCTATTGAAAATACTCAAAAAATTGCGGAACTTTGTAATTTTGAATTTGAACTCGGAAAAACCAAGCTCCCTTATTTTGAAGTTCCAAACGCTAAAACTCCAGATGAATATCTGGAAGAACTCTGCAAACAAGGATTAAAAAGACGTTTCAAAGATAATACAAACAAAGAAATTATAGATAGATTAAATTATGAACTTTCAGTTATTAAACAAACTGGCTTTGCTTCTTATTTTTTAATTGTTCAAGACTTTGTCAATTGGGCTAAAAGTCAAAGAATTGTTGTTGGCCCAGGAAGGGGTTCAGCGCCCGGCTCTTTAGTTTCTTATTTACTAAACATCACTAATGTTGACCCTATTAAGAATAATCTTCTTTTTGAACGTTTCCTGACCAGTTCCCGTATTTCAATGCCTGATATTGACCTTGATTTTACTGACAGAAGAAGGGATGAAGTTATTGACTATGTAGCTCAAAAATATGGAAGAGATAAAGTTGCTCAAATTATCACTTTTGGAACAATGGCTGCCCGGGCAGTAATCAGAGATGTTGGCCGGGCCTTAAATTACACTTATAATTATTGCGACCAAATTGCTAAAATGATTCCTTTTGGCTTTACTTTAGATGAAACTTTAAAAAGAGTTGCTGAATTCAAAAACATTTATGAAACCGATGAACAAGCAAAAAAGTTAATTGATTTAGCAAAGAAACTTGAGGGAGTAGCTCGCCATGCTTCAACCCATGCTTGTGGTGTAGTAATGTCCGACCAGTCCCTTTCAAACTTAATCCCGCTTCAACATCCTACCCAAGATGACGAAAACATTGTTACCCAGTATGAAATGCACTCAATTGAAGATTTAGGACTTTTAAAAATGGACTTTTTGGGTCTGAAAAATCTGACTATTATTGAAGATACTTTATCACGAATATATGTTCTTAGAAACGGACTTAAGGTAGATATTGAGAATATTCCCTTAGATGATAAAGAAACATTTAAAGTTTTACAAAAAGGAAACACAAAAGGCATCTTCCAATTAGAAGGAGATGGTATGACAAGATACCTAAAACAATTAAAGCCAACTGAATTTGAAGATATTGTTGCTATGATTGCTCTTTACCGACCGGGCCCAATCCAGTTCATCCCAGATTACATTGCCAGAAAACATAAAAGACAGAGAATAGAATATTTACACCCAAAACTAAAACTGATTTTAGAAAAAACTCAGGGTATTTGTATCTATCAGGAACAACTAATGCAAATTGCCCAGCAATTAGCTGGCTTCACACTTGCTGAAGCTGATGTTTTAAGAAAAGCCGTTGGCAAGAAAATAGAGAGTTTGCTCCACAGCCAGGAAGAAAAATTTATTAAAGGGATGGTGAAGAATGGAATTAAAAAAGAGGTTGCCCAAAAAATCTGGCAGTGGACCTTACCTTTTGCCAGATACGGTTTCAACCGCTCCCACAGCTGTTCTTATGCAACGATTGCCTATCAAACTGCTTATTTAAAAGCTCACTATCCGGTTGAATTTATGGCTTCTCTTTTAACCTCTGAAAAAATAGATGTTGAAAGAATTGCTGTTTTAATTGAAGAATCTAAAAGAATGGGAATTGAGGTTTTGCCTCCAAATATTAATGAGAGTTTAAAAAACTTTACTGTGGTGCCCAAGGAAAATAAGATTCGTTTCGGACTTCTGGCTATCAAAAATGTTGGTGAGAATGTAATAGATGTAATTGTTGAAGAAATAAAAAACAATGGTGGCTTTAAAAACATTGAAGATTTTACTCAAAGAATTAATTCAAAGGATTTAAATAAAAAATCTTTGGAAAGCTTAATCAAAGCTGGCGCTTTTGACGAATTTGCTGAAAGAAGCCAATTATTGCATAATTTAGAAAGATTACTGGAATGGTCAAGAGAAACCCAAAAAGCGAGAATGAATGGCCAAAAGGGCCTCTTTGATGGAATCAGTTTAAATAATCACCTAAATTTAGTCCTTGCTACCCCAGCAACAAATTTTGAAAAATTAAGTTGGGAAAAAGAACTTTTAGGCCTTTATGTAACCTCCCATCCCCTGGAAGATTTCAGAGGAATTTTAGAAAGAAAGGCCTTACCACTTGCCGAAATTAAAATTGATAAAGGGGGTCAAAAAATTAGAGTGGGAGGAATTATCTCTGGAATTAAAAAAATCATTACCAGAAATGGCAAGCCAATGCTTTTTATAAAATTAGAGGATTTAACTGATAAAACCGAAGTTGTTGTTTTTCCGGGAATAATTGAAAGAAATCCTACTGTTTTCCAAGAAAATAAGATTGTATTTGTCTCAGGTAGGGTTAATAATAGAGATAATGTTCCCAAGATAATCGCTGAGGAAGTTGAAGAAATTATACAAAAATGAAAATTGATACCATTCGTCATTCATCGGCTCATATTTTAGCGGCCGCTGTTCAAGAGCTCTATCCAAGAGTGAAGTTTGGTATTGGGCCTGCAATTGAGCAAGGGTTTTATTATGATTTTGACAATTTGAAAATTTCAGATGCTGATTTGCCGAAAATTGAAAAGAAGATGAAAGAAATAATTAAGAAAGACGTTGTTTTCAAAAAGAAAAAAATCTCAAAAATAGAAGCCAAGAAATTATTCAAAAACCAACCCTACAAGCTAGAACTATCAGAGGCCGGGTCTCTGTCAATCTACCAGACAGGTGAATTTGTAGATTTATGCAAAGGGCCTCATGTTAAATCAACAAAAGAAATAAATCCTGATGCTTTCAAATTGACAAAAATTGCTGGTGCCTATTGGAAAGGTAATGAAAAAAATCCGATGCTCACTCGAATTTATGGAGTTGCCTTTAAAACTAAAAAAGAATTAAATGAATATCTTAAGGTCCAAAAAGAAGCAGAAAAAAGAGACCATAGAAAATTAGGACAAAAGTTAGAATTATTCAGTATTAATGAAGAGGTTGGGGCTGGCCTTCCTCTTTGGCATCCAAAAGGAACTATCCTTCGTCGTATAATTGAAAACTATATATATGAAGAACTAGATTCTCAAGGATATCAATGGCTTACTACTCCTCATATTGGACACCTGAATCTCTGGAAAACTTCAGGACATTGGGATTTTTATCGGGAAAATATCTATTCCCCTATTAAAATTGATGAAGAAGAATATTTATTAAAACCAATGAACTGCCCTTTTCATATTAAAATTTATCAATCAAAAATAAGAAGCTACAAGGACTTACCTATCAAATTCACTGAATTGGGAACTGTTTACAGATACGAAAAATCAGGGGTTTTGCATGGATTAACCAGGGTTCGAGGATTTACCCAAGATGACGCCCATATTTTCTGCACGCCAGACCAGATGGCAAAAGAGTTAACTTCTCTCCTAAAATATGGTCTTAAAATTCTAAAAACTTTTGGTTTTAAGGATTATGAAATTTATTTATCTACCCGGCCCAAAAAATTTATGGGAGCTTTAAAAATGTGGGAAAAAGCTACTAATTCTCTAAAGTATGCTTTTGAAAAATTGAAATTAAAATACCAACTTGACCCTGGAGGAGGAATTTTTTACGGTCCTAAAATTGATATCAAAATAAAAGATTCTTTGGGAAGACCCTGGCAATTAAGTACTTTCCAGATTGATTTTAACTTACCAAAGGCCTTTAATGTTTCTTATATTGATAAAAAAGGCAAAAAGAAAGAACCAATTATGATTCATCAGGCTTTGTTAGGCTCTCTGGAAAGATTTATCGGCATTTTACTTGAACACTATGAAGGAGCTTTACCCTTATGGCTGGCACCGGTTCAGGTCTGGGTTATTCCGGTAGGAGCTCGTCACAAAAAATATGCTAAAGAAGTTGGAAAAGAGCTGAATTCCTTTAGAGTAGAAGTTAAGGAAGAAAATGAAACTGTTTCTAAGAAAATTCGAGAAGGTGAAATCCAAAAAATCCCTTATATGTTAGTTGTTGGTGATAAAGAAATGAAAACAAAATCAGTCAGGGTAAGAGAAAGAAAGAAAGGAGATATTGGAATGATGAAAGTTGATAAATTTATTGATAGAGTTAAAATAGAAATAGAAACAAAGAAGAAGTGACAGAGGACGGGCCTCTGGAAACTTATTATGGCACAATTATCCCAACCTACTCAAAGACTAATACAACGTTATCAGTCCTGGTATCAATCCCTCCAGCCTACAGAAGAAGTGCCAACTATTCATGTGGACGAAGTCGCCTCAAAGGTGGCTGCTTTTTATGAGAAAATAAGAGGAATTATTGACTGGAAAGAAGAACATCTTCTAAAAAGAAGGGCAATTGAAAGAATATTAAAAAGACGGATTTTTTCTCAATTAGACCTAACTGATGGAAATTTTTCTGGAAGTTTAATTGCTAAACCTTTGGTTTTAGAGTTAATTCGAGGCGGCCACTTTCCAAATGATAAAATTGAAGAATCAAAAATTAAAGAAGTCCAAAAAGCAATTGATAAATATATTTTTATTCTAAATCACAGCTCCTCTGGTCCCGAAAAATCAAAACTTCAACTTTATAGCTGGCTCTCAGGAATTGCTGCCTGTGAAATAGAAGAAATCCTTAGCCCTTCTCTAAGGGAAAGAGCTCTAATAAATTATATGTTTGAATTGATGAAAGAAAGGATTAGATTAAATGAAGGGGTTTTCAAGATAAAAGGGGTAAGCGAAAAAGAAAAAAATGTTCAAGTTTATATTGCTGTCCAAAGGGCTCTTTTTAAATTAGATGCTCCGGTAATTAGTTATGAGCTTTTAAAATACCGGTACCCAGAATGGATAAACCTTTCAGAACTTCAACTTAATAATATTGCCAAAGATATTTATTCCATTAGAGAAAGCGTAGAAAAAGATTTAAATCATCTTTTAAATGACAAATTCTATCAAATCTGCGAAAGATACGATACTCCCTACTTGCTTTTAGGAGATGTTCTTTCCAAAGAGCCAACGGGAATTGAAGAAAAAGTATCAAAGCCAGAAGTTTTAGAAACTTTAATCAGAGAGGCCTATAACAAAAGGGTTAAAACCTTAAAATCGCGACTTGCCAGGGCAGCTTTCTACGCCACCTTATCTATTTTCCTGACCAATATTGTCTCACTTTTGGCTATCGAAATCCCAGCCACTAAAATCCTTACCGGTCAATTTAATTTCTTAGCTGTCGGAGTAGATATTTTAGGTCCTACTTTCTTAATGTTTCTTTTAGTTGTAACTATCAAACCTCCAAAAAAGGAAAACCAAGAACAGGTAGTAATGGAAGTTATGAAAATTGTCCATGAAAGAGAAAAAATGGATGTTTACGAAATAAAAACTTTTCCCAAAAGAAGCGTTATTTTAAGCGCAATAATAAATCTTTTCTATCTTTTGGGTTTCTGTCTTATTCTTGCTTTAATAATCTTGGGGCTCTATCAAGTGAACTTCCCTCCCCTTTCTTATGTAATCTTTGTTGTCTTTCTCTCTTTGATTGCTTTTGCTGGAGCAAAAATCAGACAAAGAGCTAAAGAGTTACAGGTAATTGAAGAGAAAGAATCATTTTTCCATTTCATTGTTGACCCTTTTGCTGTGCCCGTGATACAGTTAGGAAAGTGGCTAACAGTTAAA
This sequence comes from Patescibacteria group bacterium, assembly GCA_020148045.1. NCBI lineage: Bacteria > Patescibacteria group bacterium. The sequence goes on along the minus strand of JAHCRG010000006.1, from coordinate 113,236 downwards.
TGGAAAAGATATAATGTTATAGCAGCCATATTTTCTGCCCTGATAGATATGCCCTTTTTGGTCTTTGTGGAGTTCTTAGAACAATGGAGATATTTTTTAAAAGAGAAAAAAGAAAAAATCCATTAACCCTACGAATTACGAGTTTTTACGAATCTACGAATTCGTAAATTCGTACAGGATTCGTTATTCGTTGATTATTTCTATGTGTCGTACAATAAAATTTATTTTGATCCCTGCAATTTGCTTGGGATTAATTATGGGTTTAACTGCTCTTGCCCAAGAAACTACTATCGAAGAAGAGGTAGAGCTTGATGAAGAGGTTAAACCAGAAGACCTGGGAGTAAAAGAGCCGAAACTTCTACCAGATAGTCCTTTTTACTTCCTAAAAGAATGGGGGCGAGGAATTATGTCTTTCTTTGCTTTCGGTAGAATTAAAAAATCAGAATTAGAGCAAGAATTCGCTAATGAAAAATTAATGGAGCTGAAAGCATTAGTTGAGAAAAATGGAGAGCCAAAAATATTAGAAAAAGCAACAGAAAAATATGAAAGAGCATTAGAAAGAATTCAGACTCGTGTTCAAAATATTAAACAGAAAGCAGAAGAAAATGAAGAAGTAGAAGAATTTCTTGATAAATTTACCAGACATCAATTTTTACACCAAAGAGTTCTTCAAAAATTAGAAAATCAAGTTCCTTCAGAGGTTTTTGAAAAAATAGAAGCAGCAAGAGAAAAACACTTAGAGAGCTTCGGTGAAGTAATGACAAAACTTGAAGACAGGGCAGAAAAAATCAAAGAAAACTTAGAAGAGAATATGGATGAGATAGAGGGAAGTAAATATAAAAACTTTAAGAATTTAGAAGTTCTAATAGAATTGGGAGAAAAAGTTCCAGAGCAAGCAAAAGAAGCAATCCAAGGAGCCCAAGAAAATGTTCTTAAAAGATTAAAGGGTGACTTGGAAAAAATGTCTCCTGAGGACCAAGAAAGATTTAAAGAATATATAGATAAAATTTCAGGTGATAAGGGGAAGCAGCTTGAAATCTTAGAAAATCTAAAATTTGAAACACCAAGACTTAAAGGAAAAATAATGGAAATACGAGAAAGAGTTTTGGAAAGAGTTCAAGAAAGGAACCGAGAAAGAACCTGTCCATTAATAGAAAAAATTGCTCCTGGTTTTTGCTCAAACGGAAGAATTGTTGTTGAAAGAGATGAAGCAGGCTGTGCAATAGAATTTAAATGCGTAATTCCCGCAGAGCTTGAGACCCCAACAACACCAAGCATATCTGAAGAGCCTGTGGCTTGTATTACTTTGTGGGACCCTGTTTGTGGAGTTAATGGAAAAACCTACTCAAATAGCTGTTATGCTAAAGTGACTAATGTAGAAATTGCTTATAAAGGAGAATGCAGAAAAAAAGAATGTGAAACCGATGCTGACTGTCCCCAACCAAGATGCGGTCCTGCAGGAACAATTACTGCAAGATGCACAGGAGTTAAAACTAAATGCGTAGAAGGCAAATGCCAGATAATTGAAGAAGAATAAACTCCCCTTGTGGAATACCTAAAACTCCGTTTACAAGCGGAGTTTTTAGGTTGAAAACCGAAGGATTTTATTGTAGAATCAATCTGTATGAAATACTTTCTAATTACCTATGGATGTCAAATGAATAAATCAGACAGCGAGAGAATTACAGCAGTTTTGGAAAACAAAGGGTATAAACCAGCTCAAAAAATTGATGGGGCTGATTTGATAGTAGTTAATATGTGTTCTGTTAGGCAATCAGCAGTTGATAGAGTTCATGGATTACTGCCGAAAATAAAAAACTTGCCTGCCGGCAGGCGGACTATTCTAACTGGGTGTATATTAAAAAAAGACAGAAGAAAACTTTCTGAAGAGTTTGATGAAGTTGTGGAGATTAAAGATTTGATTAAAGATATTGAACCAGAATACTCAAATAATTTCTCTGCTTTTGTGCCGATAATGAGAGGTTGTAATAACTTCTGCGCTTATTGTGTTGTTCCCTACACCAGGGGTGGAGAAACATCACGACCAGCAGAGGAAATTATCTGTGAAATAAAAAGATTAATCAAACAAGGATTTAAAGAAATCTGGTTATTAGGTCAGAACGTCAATTCATACTCAAATATCTCGTTCCCTCAACTTCTCAGAAAAGTTAATGATATTCCAGGAGAATTCTGGATTAGGTTTACTTCATCTCATCCAAAGGACTTCTCAGATGAATTTATTGATGCCATGACTAAATGCCAAAAAGTTACTAAATATCTTAATTTACCAGTTCAGGCAGGTAATGATGAAATTTTAAAAAAAATGAACCGTCCATATACTATTACTCAATACAAAAAGATTATAAGCAAAATTAAAAGAGAAATTCCAAATATTACCTTATCTACTGATGTAATTGTTGGTTTTCCAGGAGAAACAAAGAAACAATTTAATAATACTGCTAAACTTTTTAAAGAAATAAAATATGACATGGCATATATTGCTAAATATTCTCCAAGAGCGGGAACAGCAGCTGCCAAATTAAAAGATAATGTTCCTCAAAAAGAAAAACATAGAAGAGAAAAGGTTCTAACAGAAATCCTCAAACAAACTGCCCTTGAGAACAATAAAAAATATATTGGCAAAACCATTGAAGTTTTACCAACTAACTACAAAGATAAATTCCTAGTTGGCAAGTCATTTCATTATAAAACTGTAAAATTTAAAGGACAAAAAAATCTAATTGGAAAAATTACTAAAGTAAAAATCACCGATGCCCTTCCCTGGGGCTTAAAAGGAGAATAAAAAAAGCCGCTTATATAGCGGCCTACGCTTATATAGCGGCCTAAAAGTTAAAAGATAATAAATCGTTCATCCACTTCCAAGGATAACTAACCATAATCATCGCAATGATAAGCCCAATCCCCCCAAATAACTCTGCAACTGCTTCGTTCTTTATGCGGAAAATCCAAATAAAAAACTTCGCAAACAAAAAAGCAAGAGTTAACCATAAGAAAAACCAAAAGAACTGACTATAAACAACACAAGCAAACCAGGGAAGAGCGAGAAGTATCACAATAATCCAGATTAAAGCCGTCATTTTCTATCTCCTTGTATTTTAATCATTATATTAATTTTAAGGGTTCTAATTTAAATATAATATATTTAAAAAATATGTCAAGCAAATTAATCGTTATTGTGGGACCAACAGCTTCAGGCAAGACAGATTTGTCAATTAAGCTCGCTAAGAAGCTCAATGGTGAGGTTGTTTCAGCTGACTCACGACAAGTATATAAAGGCATGGATATTGGAACTGGCAAAGTAACAAAAAAAGAAATGAAAGGTATCCTTCACTATCTTTTAGATGTGGCTTCCCCAAAAAGAAGATTTACTGTTGTCCAGTATCAAAAACTGGCCTTGAAGGCAATAAAAAAAATCCATAAAAAAAAGAAAATCCCTTTTTTAGTGGGAGGGACTGGTTTTTATATCCAGGCAGTAGTTGATGGAATTGTTATCCCTGAAGTAAAGCCGGACTGGAAATTGAGAAAAAAGCTTGAGAAAAAAAGTATCCAAGAACTTTTTAAAATGCTAGAAAAACTTGATAAACGTAGAGCTAAAACTATTGAAAGCAAAAACAAAAGAAGATTAATAAGGGCTCTTGAGATTATTATTAAAACTAAAAAGCCGGTTCCCTTATTAAAAAAGAAACCTTTTCAATTTGAGGTTTTAATAATAGGAATCAAAAAAAGCCCTAATGAGCTTAGAGAACTAATAAGAAAAAGATTATTAAAAAGGTTAAAGATTGGGATGATAGCTGAAATTAAAAGATTGAAAAAATCAGGGCTTTCCTGGAAACGTTTGGAAGAATTTGGCTTGGAATATAAATATATTGCTCAATATCTTCAGAAGAAAATAACTTATGATGAAATGGTGGAAAAAATTCAAAAAGAAAGTGAACATTTTGCCAAGAGACAGATGACCTGGTTCAAGCGCGACCACCGAATCCACTGGATAAAAACCCACTCCCAAGCAGAAAAACTCTCAAAGAAATTTCTTCAATAACTGCTGGACAGTATCGGGTTTGGCGCGGCCGCGGGTGGCAGCCATCACCTGCCCTACCAAAAACTGGAGGGCATTTTCTTTTCCTTTTTTATAATCTTTAATTGCTTTTGGATTTTTTGAAATCACCTCTTTTATAATTTTCTCAATCTCTCCTGTGTCAGTTAATTGAGTTAAACCTTTCTCTTCAATAATATGAGAGGGGTCAGCTCCGGTCTTAAACATTTCTTCCAAAACCGTCTTGGCAATCTTGCTTGAAATTCTACCTTCATAAATCAAAGTAACAAATTCAGCAAAATTCTCTGGAGTAATTAAGAAGTCCCCTTCAATAACTGAGGCTCTTTTAAGTAGTCCTTGTAAACCTGTAATAATGTAATTTACAGCAAACTTGGTTAATTCCAAGAATTCTTCTTTTCCAACTTTTTCTTTTGTTTCTATTTCTTTTACCCAGTTTCTAAGTTCTGACATTACTTTTTCAAAATACTCACCAAGATATTTATAAAAAGTGAAGATTTCAATAGATTTCTCATCCAAATTATATTCCTGAGCCAATCTCCCTCTCCTCTGTTGAGGAAGTTCGGGAATCTCTACTTTAATCTCCTGAATAAACTTTTTATCTAAATGAAGGGTCGGTAAATCCGGCTCCGGGAAATACCTATAATCGTGAGCTTCTTCTTTTTCTCTCTGGCTCACTGTTATTCCTTTTGTTTCATCCCAACCCCGAGTTTCCTGAACAACTTTCTTCCCTTTGTCTAAAATTTCTGTTTGTCTTTCAACTTCATAATCAATTGCTCGCTCTACTGCCCTGAATGAATTTAAATTTTTAATTTCTACTTTCGTGCCTAATTTCTGACCCTGACTTAAACTAATATTAACTTCAACTCGCAGTTGTGCTTTTTCCATATCAGCATCAGAGACCCCGAGATATCTTAAAATTAATTGTAGTTCTTCAGCAAACCTCCTTGCCTCTTTAGCTGAATTTAAATCCGGCTCTGTAACTAATTCCATTAAAGGAATACCAGCTCTGTTAAAATCAACTAAAGAGCTGTCTCCAGAGTGAATCAATCTGCCAGTATCTTCTTCTAAATGAACTCTCGTGATTCTAATTTTCTTTTCCCCGATTTCCAAATATCCGTTTTTACAGAATGGCTTATCATATTGAGATATCTGGTATCCCTTTGGTAAATCAGGGTAAAAATAGTTTTTTCTATCAAATTTGGAGGTCTCGGGAATTTTACAATTCAAAGCCAAGCCAGTTTTTATTGTTTTTCTTACTGCTTCTCCGTTTATAACTGGCAAGCTTCCTGGTTGGGCAGTACATATTGGACAAATATTGACATTGGGATGTCTTTCATTCGGGTCATTCTTGCAAGAACAAAACATTTTGCTCTTTGTTTTAAGCTCTACATGTATTTCTAAACCTACAATAGGATTATATTTCATGATTTTTGTTGGAAATATTGTTTTAATTCTTTTTCTTTCTTTTCGATTTTCTCTGAAGCTTTGCGCCGAGCAAAATCATAACTTCCCATATCAACCAAAAGATATTTTCCAATCAAAGGATAGATTTTTTGAACTAACCTTATTTTCTCTTGCTCTATTCTCCGATAATCAGGATGTCCTTCTGGAATAGTTCTAAGTTCTGTCTCCCAAAAGAAAGACCTCAAATTCTGATATTGAATAAATCTAATCCGGTGCCCAAGAGCACAGCAATATTGAGCAACATCTGGGTCAACTTTTTCCACTTTTTGGAATAATTCAGCAACTCTTGAAACTGCCTCACTAAATTCTCTATCAAGACTTGCCTCTTTAAGCTCTTCTGGTATATCAAACCCATTATAAACATTGAATCTTTCTCTATACTGAGTATGGATACGATGACGGTGCAAGTCGCGCCAGGCACCAATATTCATTAAAATTTCAAACTTTAAATAAGCATTTTCAAAAGCTCTGGGAATTTTATAGTATTTAAACTTTCTATCTTTTAAAACTTCCTGGAGAATTTTTTCCTTATCTGCAGTTGATAAACGTCTTACTTTTTGAAGGACTTGTTCGTAGGGCTCGTGAAGCTCTAAATAAAGTAGGCTGGCAATTATCTTGTTTTCACCATCTGAATCATACTCAAGCAATCTAACCGGAGCTTCAGAAGATGTCTTTTCTTTCCGCCAGTTAATTTGCTTGAGTGCTTCTTGAACTCTACTTCCTCTTTCTGATAAATATGTTCTGTATTTTTGAGAATCCTCGCTTTCTACTCTCCTCAAAAAAGCAGGGATAATCTTGCTTAATTCCTCAAAAGCTCTTTGGCCTGCCCAACGTATTTCTCCTAATTTGTGATTTAAAGACCTGTTTATTAAATATTCAAAGGCCTGGCCATTTCCAAAAAAAGAAATTTGGCTAAGAGTTGCTGTGGGCAAAATTTTCCGGATAGTATCAAATGTCTTTGTTTTTAGTAAACTTTCTTTTTCTTCAGGATAATGTTTTTTCAGATACTCAAAGTATTTTTCTAATAATGAACTATATGTTTCAAAAAGACCATCCATTACTCCTCTATATTCTTCAATCAAGCCCATCTTTTCTAAAGTTGGGTCAATATAGTAACGATAATGGTTGTCAATCTTAGATGAATAATCAACATAACGGGTTGATTTCTCAATAGGAGCAATGCCAAGACGCATATCCTCAAAGTGCTTTATCGTAACCTGGGAAAGAGCTGAATAAATAAGATGGGTGCCGGCCATTTGAGCGATCGAATCATCGCCAAATTGGGCAAGCCATTTGATATAAAATTCTCGTCCTTTAGGATTTGAAAAGATTAGTTCTATTGGATATTTGTGCAAAAAATCAATTAGAGCATTCAAAGATTTTCCATATTCATTTTCTTTTTGCAAAAACGGCTTTATAAACTCATTTAAAAAAATAGTTCTCAAGTCCTCTTTTGCCCTGCTTGTCCTTGAGCATAAAGCGCCGATTACCTCTGGTGGCAAAAAGGTCACGGCAAACACTGACTTATCTAAATTAGTAAAAAAGGGCTGAAGCGAGTAACGGTCTTTTTCAGAAAGCTCTAATTTTTCAGAAAGAGGAGCAAACTTTTCAAGTTCCATTTTATAGAATTTTTTTAATTATTTTCCAAATTTCTTGATGGATTATTTTGGGAGATAATAACTTTCCTCCTTTTATACATTCTATAACTTTAAACTCCCTCGGAAATTCTTTAGCTGCGTGTAAATACGATTTTAAAGCATCTGCCAAATGTTTTTTGTCCTTTTCATGAATATCTCTTTTCCTTTTTCCTAAATAAGCTTTTCTTCTTGCTTTCTTTTCTTTGTCAGTTATTTTATGAGCCAATTTTAAAGAAAATTTAGGAGATGTCTTAAGAATTAAAGTGTAGTCAGGCCTAGGAATTTCTAAGATTCCGTATTCCAAATTGTAAAGCCAGTCAAAATATTTTTTTCTTTCTTTTTTATCTTTTATCTTACCCCCTTGATGGCCAATATTTGAGGCAAGATATCTATCAGCGATAACTATTTTCCCCTCTTTTAACCATTTCCTTATTTTGAAACCAGCATCGTATCTATCACAAGCATAAAAAATAGAACCTCTATAAGGTCCCACTTCTTCTGCAGTGCCGTATTTTCCTCTTAAATACTCGTCAACGAACCAGGCTGGTTTCTCACCATGTCGAGGGAAATCAATTGTTGCTACTTTATATCCTTTCTTTCTTAAGCTTTTAACTAATAAGTTAGATTGGGTTGATTTTCCCGATCCATCAAGGCCTTCAATAACAATAAATTTTCCCGGATATTGATTTTTGAGCATTTTATTGTCGGGCGTATTTTTCCATTGTGTTATCAACTATGGATATTTTAACGCCGGCACTTTTAAATAATTCCACTGACAACTGATCTGCGTGATATCTTTTTTGTGCTACCACCCTCTTTACACCTACGCGCACTATTCTCATGGCGCAGTTATAACAAGGAACCATCTTGCAATAAATTGTCGCTCCCTCAAGCTTTATCCCGTCTTTAGCGCACTGCAAAATGGCGTTTTCTTCGGCATGCAGCGTTCTCACGCAGTGTTGAGATTTATTCCCGTTCTTCTCATCAATTACCGTTCTCATCATATGCCCAACCTCATCGCAATGCGGCTGACCCGGTGGCGCCCCCACATACCCCGTAGCCAAAATAGTATTCCCCGGACTTACAATAACTGCGCCGCTACGACCTCGATCGCAAGTTCCCCTTTTGCCTAATGGTTCTAATAAAGCTAAAAAATACTTATCCCACGTCGGGCGAATATATTTAGATTGTTTATTATTTATTTTTGGGGATTCTTCCATGTAATAAAAAATTATTTTCCTACTTCAATTCCCATATTTTTGGCTGTTCCTTCAATTATTTTCATTGCCTGTTCAATATTATCAGTGTTTAAATCCGGCATTTTCTTTTGGGCGATTTCTCTTAATTGGCTTCTGGTAATTTTAGCAACTTTGGTTTTGTTGGGCTCACCAGAGCCCTTTTCAACCGCAGCTGCCTTTTTTAAAAGTTCTGCAGCTGGGGGTTGTTTTGTCTTGAAACTATAAGTTCTATCTCCGTAAACTGTAATCTCTACTGGCACAGTAAAACCTGTTTGATTTTTTGTTGCATCATTGAACTTCTGACAAAACTCAGCAATATTTAGTCCATGCTGGGCCAAAGCTGGTCCTACCGGAGGAGCAGGAGTTGCCTGGCCGGCTGGAATTTGTAATTTGACAACGGCAATTACTTTCTTGGGCATAATTTTACAGTTTCTTTATTTGAAGAGAATCCAACTCAACTGGTGTATCCCTACCAAACATATTAACCATTACCTTAACCTTTCCTCGCTCCTCATCAACTTCTGAAACTCTTCCATCAAAATCTTTAAAGGGGCCATCAACAATCTTTACTGAATCCCCTACTTTTACTTCAATCTTATATTGAGGCGTCTCAACACCAGTTCTTTCTTTCAAAACTTTAATTTCTTTTGGTGAAATTGGCACTGGCGTAGTGCCCACCCCAACAAAACCAGTTACGTTTGGGGTATTTCTAACAACATACCAGGAATCATCAGTAACAATCATTTCAACCAGCACATAACCTGGATAGATTTTTTCCTCAACTGTTTTTCTTTTGCCACTTTTAATTTTAATCTTTTTTTCTTTTGGCACCAAAACATCAAAAATTTTATCTTCCATACCCAAAGACTCAACCCTTTGCCTTAGGTTTTTAGCAACTGCGTCTTCGTAGCCAGAATAAGTGTGAATAACATACCAATTCTTTTGTTGTGGTAATTTCTGTTTGGGCATTAGAGTATAAATTTATTTAATATCGTTGTAAAAATAAAATCTAACCCACCTAAAAAAATAGCCACTCCAGCCGAAACTCCAATAACAACTAAAGTGTATTTTATAGTTTCCTTTCTGGTGGGCCAGTTAACTTTTTTCATTTCTAATCTTACTTCTTTAAGAAATGCGATGATTTTTGAGGGAAGATTGCTGATTTTCATAATTTTAGATTAGCCGAGAAAAATTTAAATGTCAAGATTTTTAACTTTTTTTGCATAGGTTTGAATAAACTTCTTTCTTGGGGGAACTTCTTCTCCCATTAAAGTATCAAAAATTCTGTCGGCTTCTTTGGCGTCTTCAATGGTAACCTTCAATAAAATACGGTTTTCCGGGTTCATAGTAGTTGACCACAATTCTTCTGGATTCATTTCTCCAAGACCTTTATACCGCTGGATAGAAGGATTTGTTATTTTTTCTTTTTTAAATGAAGCTAAAATTTTCTCTTTCCCATCCTCAGTATAAACATATTCTACTTTTTTCCCTGCCTGAATTTTATAAAGTGGCGGCTGGGCGATATAAAGATAACCTTTTTCAATTATTGGTCTAAAATGGCGGTAAAAAAGCGTCAGAAGAAGAGTCCTAATATGATTCCCGTCAGAATCTGCATCAGCCATAACAATAATTCGATGATATCTTGTTTTCTCAAGATTGAAATCCTCACCAATAGCCGTCCCCAAAGCAATAATTAAAGCCCTAATCTCTTTTGAAGATAATATTTTGTCTAATCGAGCTTTCTCAACATTTAAGATTTTACCCCGGAGGGGCAAAATTGCCTGAAAGTGCCTATCTCTGGCTTGACGGCTGCTTCCGCCGGCTGACTCTCCTTCTACTATATAAAGCTCAGACTCTTCGGGTTTTTTGGAGGTACAATCAGCTAATTTCCCCGGCAAAGCAAGACCTTCTAAAGCTCCTTTCCTTAAAACTGTCTCTCTGGCTGCTCTTGCCGCTTTTCTAGCTCGAGAAGATAAAATGCATTTTTCAATGACAGCTTTGGCATCTTGAGGATTCCTTTCCAAAAAATCAGTTAAGTGCTCAGAAACGACTTGGTCTACTATAACCTTAGCTTCAGGATTACCTAATTTTGCTTTGGTTTGACCTTCAAACTGGGGCTCTTTTATTTTAACTGCAACAACTCCAGTTAAACCTTCCCTAACATCATCTCCTGATAAATTACCGTCCGATTCTTTAAGAAAATCATTTCTTCTCGCATAATCATTAAAAGTTCGGGTTAAAGCAGTCCTGAATCCGGTCAAATGAGTGCCGCCTTCTTCGGTATGAATATTATTAGCAAAACCTTCTTCATAGCATTCATACTCTTGAGCATACTGAAAGGCAGCTTCAACAACCATCCCATTTTTTTCACCATAGCAATAAAAAACATTAGGATGGCGAGGAGTAGAGCCCTGGATTAAATATTTAATATAAGAAGCAAGACCACCTTCAAAATAAAAACTGTAACTTATTTTTTCTTCTCTTTCATCTTTAAAAGTTATTCTAATTCCTTTGGTTAAATAAGCCTGTTGACGCAAATGATTTAAAATTCTTTTTTTGTTAAATTTAATCTCTTTAAAAATTTCCGGGTCTGGTTCAAACAAAACAGTTGTTCCTGTTTGCCGACAAGAACCTATTTTTTTAACTTTTGTTTTTGCCTTTCCCTTGGAATACTCTTGGCAATATTTTAAACCACCACGACAAACTTCAGCTTTCATATAATTAGACAAAGCGCAAACAACCGAAACTCCTACCCCATGCAAACCACCTGCTACCTGATAGGCCTTCCCCCCAAACTTTGCTCCAGCATGCAAAGTGGTCATCACTGTTTCCAAAGCTGATTTTTTTGTCTGAGGGTGTTTCTCTACTGGAATGCCTCGTCCATCATCAATTGTTTTAACTTTATTCCCTGGCAAAAGAGTAACTTCAATGTTTTCAGCGTGGCCTGCGATTGCTTCGTCCAAACTGTTATCAACGCATTCCCAAATTAAGTGGTGTAAGCCATCTGTACCAGTTGAGCCAATATACATTGCCGGTCTTCTTCTCACTGGCTCCAAGCCCTTCAAAACATAAATGTCTTTGGCAGTATAAGTTTCCTGTTTTTTCTGAACAGGTTTTCGTTTTGTTTTCTTAATTGTTTTTTTCTTAACCATAAAATTTTAGCGCCTTACCTCCCAATTTACTTCAGATTCTAATACTTTAATAATTTTATTTTGTATTTTGTCTATTTCTTTGGCCTTTAGAGTTCTATCCTCTGCCTGATAAATTATATGGAAAGCCAAATTCTTTTTCCCTTGCGGGATACCTTCTCCTTCATAAATATCAAAAAGGTCAACGTCTCTGATTAAAGCCCCGCCTGCTATATTAATTTTATTTAAAACATCTACAACCTTAATATTCATTGGCACCAGGACAGCTAAATCCCGAATAGCTGCCGGATACTGAGAAATTGGCTGATACTCATGCTCTTCAGAACAAAGTTTTGCTAATTCTTCAAAATCAATATCAAATACAACCACTTTAGTTTTTTTAAATATTCTTGAAGAAATCTCCCCTAAGAATCCGATTTCCTGCCCATCAACCTTAATCTCGGCACACTTCCCTTTCTGCCAAATAGAAATCTTGCTTTGTTCAGGAGTTGGCTTGTACTCATCATACCAAACATTGCTTATCCCAAGCTTACTCAGCAATGAATCAACTATTCCTTTTAACCTATAAAACTCAGCTTTCCCTTGCTTTTGAGCAATTAATCCACTTAACATCCGTTTTTCCTGCTCTCTAAATATTTTCCCCAACTCAAAAATCTTAATCTTGTTAAAATACCTGAAATTATCTATTACATTCTTGAGCAAATTGGGAATTAAGCTCGGCCTTAAATATTTCTGTTCCACGCTCATCGGGTTCTCCACCTCAATTATCTCTTTACTTTTATATTTAAAAATCTCGGCTTCCTTTTTTCCGATAAAAGAATAGTTATAAACTTCGGTAAATCCACCTTCTTTTAAAATATTTTTGGTGATATCTTCCCAAAAAATCTCAAAATTCCTTTTTGGCGGAATTAAAGAAACAACAGGAAAAGTAGCTGAAACTTTCTTATATCCATAAATCCTACCAATTTCCTCAATTAAATCCTCCTGCAAAGAAACATCCATTCTAAAACTAGGAACTTCTACTATGTTATTAGCATATTTAAATCCTAATCTCTCAAGAATATTTTTTACTTGTTTTGCAGAAATTCTTATTCCCAATAATCTCTCAACATATTTTAAATCTAATTTTATTTTCTTTGGTTGAACTTTTCTTGGATAGATATCAGTTATCTGAACTATCTTACCGCCACCAAGTTTTGTTAAAAGAAAACACACTCTCTCTAAAGTAGAGATTGTTAAATTAGGATCTATACCCTGAGAATATATGTTTGATGCCTCGGTTCGATGATTTAATTTTCTTGCGGTTTTGTAAATTGTTTGTCTATCAAAGTTTCCTGCTTGGAGAACAATATTTTTTGTTGTAGAACTGGTTTCACTTAACTTTCCACCCATAATACCTACCAAATCAATCAATCTATTTCTATCTTCAATAACAAGCATTCCTTCATCTAAAGTGTGTCTACTGTCATCTAAAGTAACTAGTTTTTCTCCTTTTTTTGATTTTCGTAAAACCATCTGACTACTTTTAATCTTCTCATAATCAAAAGCATGTAATGGCTGACCTGTCTCTAGCATCACATAATTAGTCAAATCAACAATATTATTAATAGAACGCAGACCTACCGATTCTATTCTCTCTTTCAACCATTTTGGAGATGAACCAACTTTCACTCCTTCCACTATAATTGCTGAATAACGAGGAACTAATTTAGGACATTTAATTTTTAAACTAATCGGTTTAATTTCCCCTTTTTCTTTCTTTATTTTCTTCCTTTTTAATGGTTCTAAATCTTTATCTGTTATAGCTGATATCTCCCTTGCTACTCCCCAATGACACAAACAGTCATGACTTCTATTTGGCAGAACATCAATGTCTAAAATATAGTCTTTGCCTGCTTTCTTTACTTCTTCAACTTCAAAGCTGTGCATAGTTAAAAGCTCTACCAGCTTGTCTGGTTTAGGTAGTTTAGTATAATCTTTTAGCCAATTGTAGGAAAAAATCATATTAGAATTGTTGTAAAAACCTTAAATCTCCTGAATAAAATAATCTGACATCATTTATCTTATACTTCATCATAGCTAATCTATCCATTCCCATCCCAAAAGCAAATCCCTGCCAATTCTTAGGATTAATACCGCCTGCTTTTAAAACATTCGGATGAACCATTCCAGCTCCTACTAATTCCATCCAGCCAGTTCTTGAACAAGCACTACATCCTTTTCCTCCACAAAGCAAACAAGTCATATCTACTTCAAAAGATGGCTCTGTGAAAGGGAAAAAGCTTGGCCTTAAGCGAGCTTTAATCTTTTTTCCAAAAAACCTTGAAAGAAACTCCTGAATAATTGCTTTGAAGTTAGCTGCTGAAATATCTTTTCCAACCATTAATCCCTCTATTTGATAAAAGTTAATCTCATGACTGGCATCAGTTGCTTCGTGCCTAAAAATCCTTCCAGGCACAATAATCCTAAAAGGAGGGTTATTCTTTTCCATATAGCGAATCTGAACTGGTGAGGTATGAGTCCTTAAAAGAAATCTATTCTTTAAATAAAAAGTGTCCCAAAGGTCTCTAGCTGGATGGTCTTTTGGAATATTTAAAGCATCAAAATTATACCATTCATTTTCAATTTCAGGACCTTCAATTACTGAAAAACCCATTGCCCGGAAAATCTCTTCAATTTTTCTCTTAACCAAAGTCAAAGGATGCAAATGTCCAATCTCATGCTTTTCTCCAGGCACAGTAACATCAATTTTATCTCCTTTGGTCTCAATTTTAAGCGGCTTCTTCATTCCTTCATTTTACCCCAAAATCACCTTAAAATCAAGCTAATTATGTGGATAAAAAAGCGAATAAAAAAGTCGCCTCTTTGAGACGACTATTAAGTTTTTGACGGATGCTTCCATCACTAAAGAACTATCAACTTCAGCTCTTCTGGAACATCGACCACGAATCCTTCAGTAAACCAGAAACGATTCCATCGTTCGTATCTTTTCAATTTTCCATTGTACCATTCCGCCTTATTCCGAAACTCTTTTATCCTTTCGCTTGCTATGGAACCAAGCTTTTGATAGGCTAACTCTCCTATGTCCAGTACTTCTAAAGAAGGTTTATCAGTGCTCACTGCTTTTATTTCCAATTTCTGAGTAGCGGTAATGGTATATTCGTAAGCACTTTTAGTTGCTTCAAAAAAGGCTTCCATTTCAGCGAGACCGGCAAGGGTTGTACAGTAAATAGGTAACCAGATAACTATTAACACCACCAAGAGGGCTGCGGAAATAATTGCTAAAAAAAGCGGTGTATCCTTCTCTTTCTTAAGCCAGTAATAACAACCAATGGATAACACCATACAGGTTATCAGAACTATCAAAAGTATCGTCGGAAACATTTCTTTCTCCTTTCTATTTCGTATTTTTTTAATTGTTTTTTTTCGTTAGGACCTATATTAACACCTGAAAAATTTTTTAAAGTGCAAACCTCCTTTCTTTTTGGTTAAACTCTCTGCAATATTATTGGTTTATTATTTCAATTCAGATATTAACAAACTCAATAAACAATGTCAATATTTGTAGTTCCCCTTAAAATCAAGCTAATTATGTGGATAATTTTTCCAAGAAAAAAGCCGCTGAACTTATAGTTCAACGGCCATATTTTTTGGCTCCTCAGTCCTTTCCTGTAAACATATTCCAAATGGCTTTTGGCTCGTAAGGAAGAGATCCAGCTTCGCAGTATGGACATTCACTTTTCCCACCTGCCCATATTTGTTTCTCAGCCAAAGAAATTACTTTTAGATTACCATAATCTACTTGAAGTTTTGGAGGTCGGTGCACAACAACGCAAATATTCGGCAGAAACTCAATCCTTTCATCTCTTCTATTTATTGCCCGGCGAACTCTCCATGCTGTCCCAAGAGTAACAGCAGACTCCTCAACCTGAAGAACCTTTGAGCCCGAAGGAATGTTGCCATTCCAAATTTGCTCTCTTGGGTTGTCTGGATGTTTTTCAGTAAAGATATGGGAAACTCCGGTAATTTTTGCCACCTCGTAAGAAATAGTAATTGCTGAATAAGAAGATCCTGCAACATGGTCAAACTTACCTATCAAGTCAAGTTCTTTTATTTTTCTCACCAATTGGGCAGCAAAAATTGCGCAAAGATTAGGTTTCATGCTGAACAATCTTCTGCAATTGTAGTAACCGCTACTGCATTCTCCACTGGCCAACTTAGCGTGCGGCTTATCAGGACTGGGATCTCCCTCGTATAACCACTCGCATCTACAAGCCTTAAAGTATTCAAAAACTTGCTCCGGAGATATCACCCTAGTTTCCCACCACCCCGGATCATCTGGTAGGTTTAATATATTGTTCATTTTTTTCTCCTTTCATTTTTGGTTTCTTTTCATATCTTTCTTTACAAACTGCGTGGGGCGCCAGGGGTATCTGAGGAATATTGAGCCAAAGCTTATTGCTTTTGCTCCTATTATTCTCAATCCCTGAATGTCATCAAATTCCCATACACTAGGTCCAATTACTGGAATTGAGGTTTTCTCCACCAACTCCTCAACAAACTTCCAAGTGTGAGGTTGGGCAACTTTTCCTGAGACTCCTCCACCGCCTAAATGAGCAAGAGGGCTTTTCTTGTCTGGGAAAATAATTTCCCAGGGAACGCTGTTAATTGAGATTGCCTCAACAATTCCTACAACCTCAGGAAGAATTGATTTTATATCATGAACTACTGAAAGCTTAAGAATCAAGGGAAAGCGACTTACCTTTTTTACACTCGTACATCCTGTTATTATTTTTGCTGTGTTTTCCAAAAAATCTCTTTCAGTGTTTGGACATGACCAATTCAATGCCAAGGCAACTAAATCAAATTCATTAAGCATCCTTGCCATCGTCGTAAGGCTAAATATGTTGTCAGAAAGAATTGAAGCAACTAAAGCGATCCTTTTACAATCTATTGAAGGTCCAACTTTTCTACAGAACCAATCAATTCCTGGATTTGTAAGCCCAACCGCATTTACTACTCCATCAGGTATCAAACGAATACATCCCAAAGGCCAATACCAATGGTAATTTCCCTTCCTTGGATAATAAGTAAGTGTCTTGATTACTACGGTAAACAAAGACGGATCAAGCAGCCCCATCCAGCGCAGGGGCCACTCATGAAGCCATCCTTTTCCATTAAATTTCAAAGCTCCACTCGCCGCAACGTATTTTATTTTATGTCCATTCGAAAGCTCAATCATATCTATCTTCTCCTTTCTTATCTCTTATTTTCAATCTTTTATTTAACTTTCAAAGAACGAATTTGCTAAAAAGAGGATTTAGCCTCTCCTCTGTTTTTAGCAATTTCTCAAACTTCTGTCAAATTAAAAAACAAGGAGATAATCCCCTTATTTTTTAATGCGCGGGCGACCGGACTCGAACCGGCAATCACTGGATCGACAATCCAGGGCTCTATCCAATTGAGCTACACCCGCCTGGTGCCGGTGGGCCGATTTGAACGGCCGACCTTGGCCTTATGAAGACCCTGCTCTAACCACTGAGCTACACCGGCGTTGCGGGGGCGCGAATTGCACGCGCGTCTCGAGGTTATGGGCCTCGCAAGATACTACTTCTCCACCCCGCAGGCCCATTTTATTATATTTTCCAAAAAAAATCAACCCTCACTACCAATTTCATTGGTGTGAGGGTAAACCTTATTGCTTGGAAGTTTAAAACATCTCTAAGTCACGGAGGGCTTTTTCGTAAATTATCAACGTTTTTTTTGCTTCATCTAAAGTAAAGTGATAATCAGGGTCATGGACAACATTATTACGGATTTTATGTGCTTCCCAAATTTGCTCAATATTTGGCAAAGTAGTTGAATCTAATTGCTTTAGTATCTCTCCTATTGTCTCACCACTGTATCCCATTTTTTTAAAAATATCGTTTAGCAAACTATCTGCTTCAATCACAGCTAACTTACATTCTGCTTCCTTGCCAGTTTCCAATCTTTTGGTAATCTTAGCCCATCGCTTGAAAGTTCTTTTCACCCCAAAGGGTCTATAAACAACAAACTCTACCAGGTCTTCCAAGATACGCCTTTTCAACCAGGTGTTTTTAAAAAGAAGAGCAATTATACTGCCTACAAAAATCAAAGCAAGAATTACAAAAATAATTTTTAGATAAAATAAAAATACTGAAGATAAAATAAGAGAAAATATATTATTCATAGATTTTACTAATTTCTAAAATTTTATTTTCTTCAAATGGTTTCCCAATAATTTGTAAACCAACTGGCAACTTCCCTATTGAACCTACTGGTACAGAAATAGCCGGTAATCCCACTAAATTTACTGAAACAGTAAAAATATCAGAAAGATACATTAAGAGAGGGTCATCAATTTTTTCTCCGAGCTTAAAAGCCGGGCTTGGAGAAGTAGGAGTAAAAATAGCATCAACTTTTTTAAAGGCCTTATTAAAATCATCTTTGATTAAAGTCCTAACTTTTTGAGCTTTTAAATAATATGCATCATAATAACCCGTAGACAATGCATATGTGCCCAGCATAATCCTTCTCTTTACCTCATCTCCAAGGCCCTCTGCTCTGCTTTTCAAATATACACCCAACAAATCTTTACCAGATTTTGACAGTCCATATTTAATACCGTCGTATCTTGCCAAATTAGCTGAGGCCTCAGATGGCATAATAAGATAATAGATAGCTAAGGCGTATTTTGTATGAGGCAAGCTGATTTCTTCAATTTTCGCTCCCATTTCCTCTATTTTTTTAATCGCTTGTTTGATTATCTTCTCAACTTCTTTATCCATCCCTTCTACAAAATACTCTTTTGGAATTCCAATACGTAATTCTTCAATATTTGTTTCTTGTTTCTTGTTTCTTGTTTCTTGTTCCACGCTTGTAGAATCTAACGGATCCTTGCCGCTGATAGCTTGGAGCACAATCTGAGCATCCTCAGCGGTTTTAGTAATAGGACCGATTTGGTCTAAAGAAGAAGCAAAAGCAATTAAACCATAACGGGAAACCGCGCCATAAGTTGGCTTTAATCCTACAACTCCACAAAAAGAAGCAGGCTGCCTGATAGAGCCTCCGGTATCAGAACCGAGAGCATAGCAGCATAAATCAGCAGCCACTGCAGCTGCCGAACCTCCGGAGCTGCCTCCAGGCACTCGGGTCAAATCATGAGGGTTTTTGGTTGGGAAAAAAGCAGAATGTTCAGTTGAAGAACCCATGGCAAATTCATCCAGATTTGTCTTTCCTAAAATTATTGCTCCTAATTTTTTAAGTTTTTTTATACAGGTTGCATCATAAGGAGCAATATAATTTTCAAGAATTCTTGAAGCACAAGTTGTTTTCACCCCCTCAACTAAAATATTATCTTTAACAGCTAAAGGGATACCAGCTAAAATTGAAATATTTTTGCCAGCTGAAACCAAATCGTCAATTTTTTTTGCCTCTAAAAGAGCTAAATCTTCCGTAATTGTCAAAAAAGCTGAAATCTTTTTATCAAGTTTTCCAATTCTATTTAAAAAAGCTTTAGTTAATTCCGAAGCTGAGAATTCTTTTTTCTTTAATCCCTCATGAGCTCGAGTGATAGTGAGTTGGTGAAGCTCCATTTTTGATTTAAAATATGGCTTTAACTTTGATATGTCTCTTTCTCTTTTCAGGGGCTGCTTCAACTAATTTATTTACTACTTTAATTGATTGAGGCTCTGCCCTATCTTGTCTCATTATCCCTAATTTTCTCTTAAAAAAATGCTCAGCTGGATGAAAGGTCGGCTCTATCTTTGAAACATCAATTTCTTTTAAGGACTTAAAGTAATCTAAAATCGAAGAAAGGTCTTTCTGGAACTTTTTAATCTCATCTTCTGTCAAACCAAGCCGAGCAAGCTTTGCAATATGTTGAACGTCTTGTTTTGATATCATAGAAATTAGAAATTTACTTTGGTGGTTCCATCTCCTCCCTTTCTGTTAATATTTCATGTAATTCATCAAGATTTTCTAAAACCATTCCCGCTCCCCTAACCATTGTGGTCATTGGGTCTTCAATAATTTTAACAGGAATTTTCACCTCTTCTTGAATTAAGACATCTAATTTTTTAAGCAAACTGCCACCGCCTACAAGATAAATCCCTTTTGCCATAATATCGGCTAAAAGTTCAGGGGGGGTTTCCTCTACTGTGGTCTTTATAGCTGTAACAATCTGTTTTACTGATTTTTCTAAAGCCTTCCTGATATCTTCATCAGTAACCAAAATTTCTTCCGGCAATCCGGTAACTAAATTTCTTCCTCTTAAAGGAAGTTCTCTTTTTTCTTTTAAGGGATAAGCAGAACCAATTCCAATTTTAACCTCTTCGGCTCCCCTCTCTCCTATTAATAACCTATATTCCTCTTGGGCAAATCGAATTATATCTTCGTTAAGTTTGTCTCCTGCAATGCGTAAGCTTTTGGCAATAACTATCCCTCCAAGAGAAATCACGGCCACTTCAGTTGTTCCTCCTCCAATGTCAACAATAAAATTACCACCAGCTTCCTGAACCGCTAATCTCGCTCCAATAGCTGCTGCCATTGGCTCTTCTATCAAAAATACATCTCTTGCTCCAGCATTCCCGGCAGCATCACGAACCGCCTTTTTTTCAACTTCGGTAACTCCGTAAGGAACACCAACGATAACCCGAGGCCGAGGGCCTAAAATAAATTTCCTTTTGTGAACTTTTTCAATGAAGTACTTCAACATTTGCTCGGTAACCTCAAAATCGGAGACTACTCCTTCAACCAAAGGCCTGGTAGCAACAATATGGGCTGGAGTCCGGCCAACCATTTTTTTGGCTTCCTCACCAATTGCCAGGATTTGGCCGGTCTTTTGATTTATTGCTACCACCGAGGGCTCGTTGATAACTATTCCTCTACTTTGAACATAAACCAGAGAATTAGCAGTTCCTAAATCAATAGCTATATTATTTGAAATATATGAGAAAATTTTATTAAACATGTTTTATTCTCATCTCTTTTTTTAACCTCTATAGAACTATCTCTCAATGTTTTTTCACTAACAACCAGCCGAATTGGTATTCCAATTAAATCTGCTTCAGCAAACTTCTCTCCAGCACTCTTATCAGTTCTATCATCATATAGTACTTCAACTGCTTTGTTTTGTAAATCTCTATACAGCTTCTCTGCTGCTTTTCTAATTTTCTGATCATCCTCAATCTGAATTAGATGAACCCGGAAAGGAGCTACTTCTTTTGGCCAAATAATTCCTTTGTCATCATGATTAATCTCAACAATCGCTGCCATTAACCTCCCCAGGCCAATTCCATAGCAACCCATTACCACTGGCTTCTTTTCTCCTTTTTTATCTCTGAAATAAAGATTAAGGGCTTTAGAATATTTTGTCCCCAATCTAAAAGTATGCCCCACTTCAATAGAATTGCTCTTAATCAGCTTGCCCTTACATTTAGGACATTTCCCTCCAGCTCTAACTTTAGCTACGTCTAAATTAACAGCCCAATTACATTTAGGACAATAAATTATCTTATCTTCTCCCTCTTTTGACATAACCTGGAATTCATAGGTCTTTTCTTTGGTGAATACTCCACCGGATGCCTCACTTTTTATTGCCTTTAATCCACAACGCTTAAAAATCTTATCATAAGCCAAAAGAACTTTATTAAAAAACTTATCTAAATCTTTTTTATCAGGATGAAAACTATAAAGGTCTTTCATTACAAATTCTCTTGTCCGCAAAAGACCGCCGGTAAAGCGCATTTCGTTTCTAAATTTTGTTTGAATTTGATAAAGATAAACAGGCAAATCCTTATATGATTGAACTCGGCCCTTTAACAGATCAGTGATTACCTCTTCATGGGTTGGGCCTAAAGCAAATTCTTTTTTATGCCTATCTTTAATTTTAAAAAGAGGCGGCTCCATATGGTCCCAACGATCTGTCTTTTGCCAGAGTTCTTTTGGTTGTAGAGATGGCAGAAAAACTTCTTGGCTATCAATCGCATTCATTTCTTGCCGCACAACCTTCTCTATTTTTCTGTGAACTCTGTGTCCTAAAGGCAAGAAGTTATATATCCCTGAAGCTAATTGAGAAATAAAATCACCTCTCAATAATAATTTATGAGAAGCAATTTCTGCCTCCTTTGGGGCTTTTTTTAAAGTTTTAGAAAAAAGTTGTGACTGCCTCATTTTTTAGAAATTAGAAATTAAGAATTTTCCTTAGAAAATTCTGCTTATATCTCTTATTGTAACCCAAATCATCAAAGCAATTAATAGAAAAAAGAAAACAAGACTGATATTCTGAACGATTTTTTGATTTAAAGGCCTTCCCTTTAATTTTTCAATAACGAGAAATAACAACCATCCGCCATCTAAAGCTGGAATGGGCAAAACATTAATCAAAGCAAGAGAAACAGAAATCATAGCTATGAATTGCAAAAAATAACTTGCTCCCATAGCTCCTACCTGAATGAATAGTCCAAAAATTCCCACTATTCCTCTTACTTCTACCCCAGCAGGCACCCCCTTACCCTGAAATAAATTCATTATAGTTGTTCCCCACACTTTAATTATCATTAAAGTCAAATTGCAGGTTGCCACAATTCCTTTAATCGGTGCCTGATACCAGGGATAAGATTTCAAGGCTGTTCTGGCCAAAGCCACTCCCATTGGTCCTTCATTTTCCGGAGGAGAAACTCTGGGAACTAAAGAAACATCAAAAACTTCTTTACCTCTCCGAATTGTTAAAATAATTTCCTCTCCTTTATGCGCTTGAGTAAATCCCTGAACTTCTTTTATTTTATTAATATCTGTACCGGAAATACTCATTATCGTGTCTCCGAGCTTTAATCCTGCCTCCTCTGCTGGAGAATTAGAAGCAATAGCAGTAATCTGAATTTTTGGGTTGACTAAACCCTGGTTTTCTTCATCCTCTACCATTGTCGGGGCCCCTATTCCCATCACAACACTTAGTAAAATTGCTGCAACTACCCAAAAAGAAACAACCCCACCTAAAATAATAAGGGCTTTTTGGTAAAATGGCTTGATGGTAAAACTGCGTGGTTTATCAATCCTCTTCTCCTGCCCGAAAATCTTAACGAAACCTCCGAACGGTAAAAGATTTAAAGAATAAATTGTTTCTCCTATTTTCTTGCCAAACAATCTAGGAGGATAACCTAAACCAAATTCCTCAACTTTTACTCCAAATTTCTTTGCTAAAATAAAATGGCCGAATTCGTGAAGAATTATTAAAACAACAAGAGAAATAAAAGCTATAATTATAATTAAAACCATATTAGTCTAATATTTCTTTTTTCTTCCTCTCCCCTATCTCTTCAATCTTTTCATTATATTCATCTACCAATTCCTGAAGGTTATCCTTGGCCCGAAATTTATCATCCTCTCGGATTTCCCCTTGTTTAGTCCTCTCTTGAACTTCCTCCCAGGCCTCTCCTCTCCAATGTCTTATTGTTTTCTTTGCCTCTTCTTGCTTTTCTGACAAAATTCTAAGCAAATTTTTTCGGTACTCATCACTTAAAGGAGGTAAAGAGATACGAATTAAATCTTTATCAACGACTGGAGCCGTGCCTAAACTTGATTGAGAAATCGCTTTTTCAATTGGCTCAATATAGGACTTGTCCCAGGGCTGGATAACAATCTGTCTAGGCCCCGAAGAAGATATTGCTGCTAATTGTTTTAAAGGAAACTTCTGCCCGAAACATTCAACAACTACATCTTCAACCAAAGAAGCAGAAGCCCTGCCCGTTCTAATCTTTACTAATTCCCTTTCTAAAAAACTGATAACCTTTTCCATCTCCGGCTTAATTTTCTCAATAATCTCCTTGTATTCCATATATATTTTAATATAACAAAAAATTCCCCCACTGTCGAGAAAAAAAGCCCCAGCTATAAAAGCGTGGAGCCATTTTGAAAATCCTGACTACAGTCACATCTCCATTAGCAGAATTTCCAAGGCAAGGCGGGAGTTGGTGTTGGTTGTAAAAATTAAGAATTTTGTTGATTGGATATGTCTGATAATATCTTTTAGTTTAGTTAAAGAGTATTGGCTAAAATCTTTTGTTTCTCGCCCAGTTAATCTAGAAATAAATATTCTTCTAAAATATCTTAACCAGGTATCTAAAATCTCTTTTAAATTTTCTGTTGAAATATCTTTAGCATACTGAAAACGAGAAACTAAATCAGATTCACTTATTTTAATTAAGTCCGAAATAAACTCTTCGTTATTTTCAACCTCAAAACCCTTTGTTGGGAAAAACCTGACTTTCTGAACTCGAGAAATAATAGTTGGAAGCAACAATGAAGGATAGGCTGTTACTAAAATTAAAATGGTTTTTCCTTTCGGTTCCTCAAGAAATTTCAAAAAACAGTTTTGAGCTTCCTGAGTCATTAAGTGAGCATTATTTAAAACTGCAATTTTAAAATCAGCTAAATAGGGTTTAAAAGAAAGTTTTCCTATAAGCTCTCTTATTTGAGCAATCTGGATTTCTTTACCTTCGGATTCAATTAAAATAAAATCGGGAGGGCTTATTTTCCCGATAAGAAACTTAGAAAACTCAATTGCTAATGCCTTTTTCCCTAATCCTTCTTGGCCATAGAACAAAAGAGCATGGGGAAGTTTCCCAAGCTCAGCTGATTTTTTTAAAAATTGCCATTGTTTTTGATGATCAACCATATTATTTCTTAGCCATTATACTCTTCTTATATGCTTCAAGATTTTCCAAAACCACGCCCGTTCCTTTTGCTACACAAAGCAATGGGTCTTCAGCTAAAAAGCAGGGTACCCCGGTAACCTGAGCAATGAGTCCATCAATATTTCTAAGTAACGCCCCTCCTCCTGAAAGAATCATTCCTTTATCCATAATATCAGCTGAAAGTTCAGGAGGAGTATCTCTTAAAACTATCTTAACTACCTGAACAACTTCACCAAGTTGGTCAGATATTGCCTCGCAAACTTCATTAGAAGTAACCTTAATGTTCTGGGGTAATCCAGAAATTAAATCCCGGCCTCGAATTTCTATTTTTCTCTCTTCCTTTTCTGGCAAAGCTGTCCCGATTTTTATTTTTATTTCTTCAGCGGTCTGCTCACCAATGGCTAAATTATATTTTTTCTTGATATAATCTGAAATTGCCCAATCCATTTTGTCCCCAGCTACCCTGAGCGAATGGCAAGTTACTATCCCGCCGAGAGAAATTACAGCTACCTCTGAAGTTCCTCCGCCGATATCAACGATCATATTCCCTGAGCAAGAACTGATGGGGATGCCAGCGCCAATCGCAGCTAAAACCGGCTCCTTTGCCACATAAACTGCCCTCGCTCCAACTGCCATCCCAGCCTCAATCACTGCCCTCTTTTCAGTGGAAGTAATACCGGCTGGCACTCCAACTAATAATTCTGGTTTTAAAAACCTAAAAACTGTGGCTGCTTTTTTAATAAAATATCTCAGCATTGCTTCGGTAACTCGATAATCAGCAATCACTCCATCCTTTAAGGGTCGGTAAATCCTGATAGTATCGGGCGTCCGGCCTGTCATCTCTTTTGCTTCCTGTCCTACAGCCAGAATTTTATTTTCGGTAAGGGCAACTGCTACCACTGACGGCTCACTCAAAACCACTCCTTTTTGAGGAGTAAAAACCACTGAATTGCAGGTTCCTAAATCAATACCGATTTTCTTGATAAACATAATTTTATTATTTTTGAACTCTTCTTTTTATATCCGCCCCCAGCTGTTGAAGACGCTCCTCAATCCGTTCATATCCCCTATCAATCTGATAAATATTATTGATTATTGTTTTCTCTTTGGCAATTAATCCAGCGATAATTAGAGCTGCTCCAGCCCGGAGATCCGGACTAGGAATCTCAATTCCCTGAAGTTGAGTTGGCCCATAAATCATGGCTCGATGAGGGTCACCAAAAATAATGTCAGCTCCCATTTTATTCAGCTCGTCAAGATATTTTAAACGACCTTCAAATAAAGGGTCATGAATTAAAGTTGGGCCCTTGGTTTGAGTTGACAGAACCCCTAATTCAGGTAACAAATCAGTATGGATTCCAGGATAGGGTAAGCTCTGAATTTTATCTATTTTGAGGTTTTTTGAAGGTAGAATTTTAATTAATTTTGGGCCCAGAATTTCAAACTTTGCTCCAAAATCCCGGAGTCGTTTTAAGAAAAGTTCAAGAAAAGAAAATTCAGCATTTTTAATCAAGACTTCTCCTTGGGTTGCTAATGTTGCTACTATAAAAGTGCCTGTTTCTATAGGGTCTGAGATTATAGTATGCTCAAATCCCTTAAGTTTCTCTGCTCCAACAATTTCTACAGCATGAGTTCCTGCCTCTTTGATCTCAGCTCCCATTTTTTTAAGAACTTTAATCAATTCTTGGACTTGATAATCCTGGTCGGCAATTTTTAAAATTGCCCTTTGGGAATTGGAGGCGGAAAACAAAAGAAGGTTTTCTGTTGCAGTAACACTAAATTCCCGAAGAATAATCTGGCTTGATTTCTTTTTTTCTTGTTTGCCCTCAAAGTAATAAAAATCGTCTTTTGTTGAAATTTTAATACCTGCCTGAGAAAAAGCATCTAAGTGAGTATCAATAGGCCTTGCTCCAATTACGCATCCACCGGGCGGAGGAATTTTTACTTTATTAAACCTAGCCAGCAAGGGACCTAAAATTAAAATAGAACCTCGAAAACAACCAATAACATCAAAGGGAAGTTTTGAAGGATTAATCTTTGAACATTTTATTTTAATTTTTCTTTTCCCTAACCAAGAAATCTCAGCTCCCAAACCTTCTAAAATCTTGAGCATCTGAAAAACGTCCTCAATAAGAGGTAGATTATTAATAACACAGGGCTCTTTAGTTAAAAGAGCAGCTGCTAATATAGGAAAGGCAGCATTTTTTGCTCCCTTTATTTCCACTTCCCCTTTCAAGGATTTCCCGCCATTGATGATAAACTTCTCTTCCATATTCCCATCTTAAAGCAAAACTTAGAAGTTGGCAAGTGGGTTGGTTTAGGGTAAAATAAATATATATATGACCCGGAGAACCAGAAAGATTCTATTCTTATTTTTGCTAATTTTATTTTTAATAGCAGCCCCCTTAACTGTTTTTTATTCTTTAGGTTGGAGGTTTGATTGGAAAACAAAGAGAGTTATCCAGCCGGGAGTTTTCTATTTTAAGGTCTGGCCCAAAAATGTCCAAATTTACCTTGACAATGAACTTAAAGAGAAAACTGATTTTTTCTTCGGCTCAGTACTTGTTGAAAATCTCCTGTCCAAAAAATATGATGTAGAAATTAAAAAAGAAGGGTTTCATACATGGGAAAAAACATTAGAAATAAGAAAAAGAGAAGTTACCGAAGCAAAAAATATTGTTTTAATCCCAGAAAATCCAAGATTTACGGTAATGACAAAAGAAACAAAGGACTTTTTTTTCTCACCGGATGGGGAAAAAATAATTCTAAGAGAAGAAGGTGATAAGAAGCAGGGTTGGGCTTTAAAGCTCTTTGAATTAGATAAAAATGTCAAAAGTCATCTAATTGATGAAGGAGATATTTCCAAAGAAAAAGTTCAGCTATTTGACTTAAAATTTTCTCCTAATTCAAAAAGAGTATTGTTGGAAGTCGGAGTAAAAGAGAAACTGATATATTATCTTTTAGAAATAGACAAGGTTCCCGCGCTTTTAACTTCTCTTGATTTCTTAAACTCGGATGTGGAAAAAGTCTACTTCCATCCTAAAAATCATCAAAAATTATTGGTATTACTCGCCTTGACCAGTGAAACAGGCGAGGAAACCCGTGCCTTAAGCGAGGTAGATTTAATTGATAAAAAAATCTCTCTACCCGTGTTAGAAAATCTTATTACCTGTTCAATTCTTAATGAGAGTATTTATTATCTTGATGCCTCAGGATTTCTTTTTAAGACCGGCCTTTCTTTTAACCAAGAAGAAAGATTAAATATAATCGCTTTTCCTCTGAAAGAAGAAGCTAAATACGAGATAACAGCTTCTAATTCTCATATTCTTTTAGAAGAGAATGATACTTTATATATTTTTGATGGGAATAAAAAATCTTTCCAGAAACTTTTTGAACCAGTTAAAAATTTTAAATTCTCTCCAGATTCCCAAAAACTGGTCTATTTTAATGATTATGAAATCTGGGTTTTATTTCTGGGGAAAAAATATGACCAACCTCAAAAGGAAGCAGGAGAACAGTTATTTATAACCCGCTTCTCAGAAAAAATTGATGAAGTTTTTTGGTACACGAATCATTATTTAATCTTTAATGCTGGGGATAAAATAAAAATCGCCGAAATCGACGATAGAGATAAAATAAATATTGTTGACCTAACTGAGTTTAAAGAACCTAAAATCTTCTGGAGCAATAAAAAACTATATATTCTCTCTGAAGAAAATCTCTATGTTTCGGAAGAATTAACTCCCTGAATTTTCTTCTTAAAATCTTCCCAGTTCATTTCATCTGGGGCCCCCATATCGCAAATTTCTCTAAATTGACAATAATTACACTGCCAATTTTCTGGATAACCAGGAATGCGTGAAGGAATAGTATTAGAATCAATCTGTTTTTTCAAAGTTGCCAATTGCTTTAAAAGGGTTTCTGCCTGAACTTGATTGTAACTTATCGGAAACTCTTTTAATTCTAATTTATCCTTATCGACATAAAGTAGTATTCCTCTTGGTATTTTAAAATAATGTAAATAGAGTTGAAGCTGACTAACATTTTCTTGTTTTGGTTCATTTAAATTCTTAAAAACCATACTATTCATACTCTTAATATCCAAAACATAAAGTTGTTTTCCATCGCTAACTATTGCGTCTGCCCTGCCCCTGACTAATTCTTCGGGAGGAATGTCTATTTCAGAACAAACTATATGGATGTCTCTGGTACTAAGCAAAGGCTTCATAATAAGCTGATGCATATGGTCACCGTGGTCAAACAATCTCAAAATATTTGCTTCCATTTTTTTTCTGGGAGCATTTTTAAATTTAAAAAAAATCTGGCGCGGACACTTTCCTGCTTCACTAATATAAAAATGCTCTTGTCCTCTATCTCTTTGTCTATCCAAATAAAATTTATCAATAATTTCTTTTAACATATTATCTCTTAGACCATTGGGGGCCTCTGCGAGCGCGTTTTAAACCGAATTTCTTTCTTTCTCTCATTCTGGGGTCTCTTGTTAAATAACCTGCTCTCCTGAGCCGCTTCCGGAAATCAGGATTAAATTCCACTAAAGCTCTGGCTATTCCATGTCTAACAGCTTCTGCTTGGGAATGAACCCCTCCTCCTTTTACTTTAACCAAAATTCTAAACTTATCAAGAGCTTTCATCTTTTTAAGGGAAGCGGTAGCAGTTTGTTGGAGTTCAGAGGTAGGAAAATAATTTTGATAAGGTTTTTCATTAACCAAGATTAATTTTTCTTCCTGAGTAAAAAGCCGCACCCGGGCTACTGATGTTTTTCGCCGGCCAACTGCCTCAAAATAGCGAGCTGGCTTAGATCTCGGTTTCTTAATTTCTTTTTTTGTGACCTTTTTTTTAGTAGTTGTTTTCTTCCCTACCTTTTTTGCTTTCTTAACTTTTTTAGTTGTTGTCTTCTTAGTTGTTGCCATAGATTCTTAGTCTTTTAATTTGTCTTGCTCGTAATTTATTCTTAGGCAGCATTCCGAAAACTGCTTTTTTTAAAACTTTGGAAGGATCTTTTTTAAAAAGTTTTTTTAATGGAACTTCCTTCAATCCTCCTAAATACCCTGTGTGGCGGTAATAAATTTTCTGCCCAAACTTCTTACCAGTTATTCTGATTTTACTAAAATTCCTGACAGTAACAAAATCTCCCATATCTTTGTTAGGGGCAAAGTCGGGTTTATTCTTGCCACGAAGTAAAACAGCAATTTCTGTAGCTAATCTACCTAATACCTTGTTTGTAGCATCAATTGTATGAGTTTTACGTTCCATAAATTTATTTCACTAGTTCAATTATCGCCATCTTTGCTCCGTCTGACTTTCTTGGACCCAGCTTAATTATCCTCGTATACCCTCCTTTTCTCTTTTTATATCTTGGTCCAATTTCATCAGCTAATTTTTTAACTAATGGCTTTGCGAAATATTTTGCTAAAATTCTTCTGGAAGCTAAATCTCCTTTTTTTGCTCGGGTTATACATTTTTCAGCAAACCTAGAAACCTCCTTGGCTTTAGCTTCAGTAGTTCTTATTTTCTCATTCAAAAAAAGCGCACTTGCCAATGCCTTCAGAAGAGCTTTACGTTGGTTACGTTTTTTTGAGAGTTTCCTTCCTTGTTTAAGTTTCCGCATATTACTTTGATTTTTTACGCGCCGACTTCGTCGAGCCGACGGCTGAAGCTTTCTTGGCGGAGGCGGGTTTCTTTGATTTTTTCTTCGACTCTTTCTGCTTCTTTTTGGCTGCCGTAGGCCCGCGTTTAGCAAGAACGGGTTTCTTTTTAGGAGCCTTTTCTTCGGAAACTCTCTTTCCTGCCAAGGCTTTAGAGATTTCTGCAAATAAAGAAAAGTGTTTTACTAAAATTTCTGAGGCCTGAAAAAATGCCTCTTCGGGAGTAACTGTTCCATCGGTTTCAATATCTAAATACAATCTATCAAAATCAGTCCTTTCCCCTACTCGCATATTTTCCACTTTATAACTTACTCTTTTAACAGGAGTAAAAATGGCATCAATAGAAATTACTCCAACTTCCAACTTCCCTTGCTTTTTTCTTCGTTCAACTGGTTCATATCCAACACCTCTTTCAACTTGAATCTCCATCCCCAGTTCTGCTTTTTTATTAGTTAAAGTAGCAAGATAGCAGGATTTGTTTACTAATTCAACCTGACTGGGGAATTTAAAATCAGAACCCTTCACTTTTTTCTCGCCTTTAATTTTTAAGGTTACTTTCTGAGGCTCATCAGTATACATTTTAAATCTCAATTGTTTTAAGTTCATTACAATAGTAATCACGTCTTCCAAGACACCCGGTATTACTGAAAATTCGTGTTGAATCCCCTTAATTTTCGTCTGAGTAACAGCTACCCCTGGTAAAGAAGAAAGTAAAACTCTTCTCAAAGAATTGCCAATTGTTACTCCATATCCAGGATATAGGGCTTCAATTTCAAAACGAGCCCAGTTCTCTTTTTTGCTAATAATTTTAGGTTGTTTTGGTAAGAGAATCATAATTTCTTGAAACTTGAAACTTGAAACTTGAAACTTCTAAAAATGTTTCAGGCTCCGGGCTTCAGGTTTCAGGTTTCAGGTTTTTTACCGTGAATAAAATTCAAAAATGGTGGAAATTTCAGCTGGCGGAATTGCTTCTTCCAAGTTAGGTTGGCTAATAATCTTTCCCTCTAATTTTTCAATATTAAGTTCAATCCAAGAAGGGGGTTTATGTTTTTTTAGGGTTGTAGGAAGGTTTTGAAAAATAGTTTTTTTAGGAGACCTAGAACGTAAAGTAATCTTATCTCCCCTTTTTACTTGATAAGCTGGGATATTAACTTTTTTCCCATTAACCAAAAAATGACCATGACTGACAACTTGCCGAGCCTGAACGCGTGAAGAAACAAACCCCATTCGAAAAATCACATTATCTAAACGGCTCTCTAACTTTTTTATCAGTAAAGCCCCGGCATCTTCTACTTTTCCTCGTTTTGCAAGAACTTCTTTTACATATTTTCTAAATTGCCTTTCATTTAGATTATACCAATATTTTAGTTTTTGCTTTTCTTTTAATTCTTTTCCATATTCAGAAAGAGCCCTAGTTCTCTTCTTGCCTTTTTCTCCCGGAGGATAAGGTCTTTTTACCATTGAACATTTTGGTGATAAACATCTATCGCCCTTTAGAAAAAGTTTCACCCCGAGCCGCCGACAAATTTTACATTTTGAATCCTGCATATCACATTTGTGCCTTAAACCCTTCGAACCTTGGGTGGTCTGCAACCATTGTGAGGTATTGGAGTAACATCCGTAATGGAAATAATATCTAAGCCATGAGTAGCTAATGACCTAATAGCTGACTCCCGACCAGAGCCAATTCCCTTTACCAAAACTGATACTCTTTGAATTCCTAATTTTTTAGCTGTCAAACATATCCCTTCTGCTACTTTTGAAGCAGCAAAAGGAGTAGCTTTTTTTGTTCCTTTAAAGCCAATCGCCCCTGCGCTGGTCCAAGTTAAAACATTACCGTGAAGATCAGTCAAAGTAATCAAGGTATTATTGTAAGAAGAAGAAATATAAATTCTGCCCTCTTTTGTCCTGAGAGGAGCTTTTACCTTAATCTCTTTTCTCATCCCTGCCTCTACTTTTTCTCTCTCTTTAAGAAGTTCCTCTTCAGTTTTTTTTACGATACGCTTCTTTCCCACAAAATCATACTAACATTTAAACATATTAATATATTAACAAAAATAAAATTCAAAATGTTTAAATGCTTAAACGTTAAGATGTTAAAATGATTTACTTGGGTTCTGGAGCTGGTCTTTTTCCAGATCCCACTGTCTTCCTGACATTTCCCCGAACAGTCCTGGTATTAGTTCGAGTTCTTTGACCTCTAATTGGCAGTCCTTTAATGTGACGAATTCCCCGCCAACAGCCAATATCCCGTAATCTTTTAATATCCACCATTACTTTTCTTCTGAGCCCTCCTTCAATTTTATATTTCTTTTCAATTATGTCTTTAAGTTTATTGATTTCTTCAGTTTTTAATTCAGAAGCCCGGCAATTAGGATTAATGCCTGCTTCAGTTAAAATTCTCCTACTCAAAGACCGACCTATACCATATATATAAGTTAAAGCGATCTCTATTTGTTTTTCTTTTGGGATATTAACCCCAGCAATACGTGGCATATTATCCTTGGCGTTGCTTATGTTTTGGGTTCTTTTTACAAATAACATAAACTCGTCCTTTTCTCCGGACGATTTTACAATGTCTACAGATTTTTTTTACTGAGGGTCTAACTTTCATAATTGGATTTTAGATATTGGATATTGGATAAAAGAAAAAAAGAATCTAACATCTAATATCTAACACCTAATATCTACTTGCCGCGGTACACTATCCTTCCCCGTTTTTCGTCATAAGGGGTCATTTCTAAAGTCACTTGGTCCCCTGGTAAAACCTTAATCCGATGAATTCTCAGTTTGCCAGCAAGGTGAGCAATTATTTCTTCTCCATCATCCAACCTTACTCGAAAATTAAGACTAGGTAAGGCCTCTAAGACAACACCAGTTTTCCGATAAACCTTTTTATTATTTTTCGCCATTTAGATAATTGTTTAATATAGCAAAGTTTTTTTAATTAGTCAATCCTTAACCTTATTTCAACTTTATTAATATCTTCTGGAATTTTTTTCTTTAAAAACGGCCAGGATTTTATCTCAACTTTAGTTACTTGGGGCAGATCTTTTAAAAATACTTCTGCTTCTTTAAGGGACTTCCCTAAAAGAGCTTTTTTAAGTTTGGTTAAATCAATGTCTGAATAGATTTTAGCTTTAATTTCTAAATTTAAAACAATCTTGCCCTCACTACCAAAATTTGGGTGTGAGGGCTCGCTCTCTTCATCAATCTTTTGCTCTAAAAGAAAATAATTGATTTCTAAACTCTCTTCTTGAATTTTTTTACCCTCAGGAATATCTAAACTAATACAATTTTTAACAAAATTTTTTATGTCTGATTTCTTAAATCCCGGTCCCTCTGATTTAACCTTAATTTGGAGATTAAATGATTCAACTCCAGCCCCAGCTTCTACTGAGCTATCAATCTCTACAATCTCCTGAGATATTGTCTCATCTAATAAAACAAAATCTGTAGAAAGAGTTGATTTTAAAAAATCTCTACTTTCTTTTTTTAATTCCTCAGCTAAAACATTTTCAGCTTTTTCTAAGTCCTCTTGGGTAACCTGAGAAACTTCACCTTTAAAACCACCGGTCATAGGAGAGAAAGATCTTCCATAAATGGCGGTATATAAGGAAGTACCAGCAAGTGCGGGGAGAGCAAAAGTAGAGGGTCCAATATTGTAATCTGGACCTGCCTCGGCTGCTTGAACCTCAGCATCAATCTCACCGGGAACAAATTTTCCTTTTTCATATCTCCCCCCAGGAATTACTATTTTTTTAACTGACCTGAATAATTTTCCCTCAGCAGAAACAAAGCGAGAAGGTATTAATGTTCGGGCAGAAGTAGAGTAGGCGTTATAGACCCGGATAATACCGGTGGCTTTTTCTTCCTTTAAAACTTTACCTGAAGCAGGAAATTCTTGAGAAGTAAATTTTTGGTCGCTAAAAACTTTCCCCGGGATAATTTTTGCTTCAAGGTCAGCATGTTCCGCATTTAAATCGATAGTGACTGTTTCTTTAAAACTTAAAATCTCTGTCTCTGGCCAAATTTCAATTTCTACTTTAGAAAAAAAGAAAAAACCCGCGACTCCTACGAGAACCAAAAGAGCTAAACAAAAAATTAAACTTTTCAAAAAGATTCTCTTTTTCGGAGTGACAGTCACCTTAGGGTGACTGTCATCTTCTGAGATGACTGTTACCTTCTCTGGAGGAATAATATCATAAAATTTCTTAGCCATGTTAAAAAATTAACAAAGATGGAACATACTGAGGACTCTTTAAATTCTTTATTGTGTCTTCAATATCTCTTAGGTCTTTGGGATAGATAAATTTTACCCTAATTCCATTTTCTTTTAAAACTTCCTGAATTTCTGGAAGTAAACTTCCTCCCCCAAAAAGAAAAATAGTTGAGGGGAAAAACTCCTTTGGTAAAGATTGTTTTAAATTTTCATACCAAGTTCTTTTTTCCTCTAAAAACATCCCTTTAATTCTCTTTTCACCTTCAGGACTTAAAAGTTTATTTGTATATCTTTCTTTTAGAGTTCTAGCTGACTCTTCATCAATTCCCAAAATCTCGGATAACTCTTGAGAAAACACTTTCCCTCCGGCTTCAAATTCATTAACTTGTTTTAAATTGCCTCCTCTTACTAAAAAAATTTGGGTGGCTTGTCCGCCAACGTCAAGGAAAATACCGTCCCCTATTTTATCTTCTAATACAATGGGCAAATTCTCAGCTAAATGGATTATTTTAAAAACCTTCAATTGTAAATCTCCAAAAATTTTTTTTATATTTTCAAAATAATATTTCGGTAAAAAGGTTGCTAAGATTTTAATGCCTAAATCTTTCCCATCATACCCTTGAAGTTCTGACACTGGATATCCATCAATTTTTATTTCAAGAATTTTTTGAGTAATCCACTGAATATCGCCTACTAAAATACCAAACTCTTTGGTAAATCTTTGAGAAATTTCTTTCTGAGCTTCTTTAAAAACTTGCTGATAAATAAGTTCTTGCTCATTTTTAGAAATCTTCTTTTTTGAATTATCTCGTTTAAAAGATTGCCAAACAATTCTTCCTTTCAGAATATTAGGAGGCAGACCAACTAAAACCGGCCTTTTTTTACAGTTTTGCCTCTGTGCCCCTAAATTTTGGTGAGCTTCCTTAATTGT
This sequence comes from Patescibacteria group bacterium, assembly GCA_020148045.1. Classification (NCBI taxonomy): domain Bacteria; species Patescibacteria group bacterium. Next base: position 78,138 of record JAHCRG010000006.1, on the reverse strand, counting down.
TTTCAAAATAGCTCTTTTTATCACATCTGTCTCAAAATCCCTACCGTCAAACACCCCATATCTTTCAAAATATTGGGTAGAAGCACTTAAAACAACAATTTTACTATTCTCTTTCTTACAAATCAAACCTTTAACCGCCTCAGTCCCAATATCCAAAACCAAAAAAAGTTTTTCTTTTTTTCTTTTTGTCCCAAAAAAATCAAATCCCATTACTTAATTTTACCACAAAATTCTTTTTTATTCTAAAATGGCTTTAATGCGGCGGATGCCGGAGCCAGAAGATTCTTCTTTGATGATTTTAAATTTGCCAAGCTCGGAGGTGCGCTTGACATGGGGACCAGCGCAGATTTCTTTTGAGAACTTGTTAATAGAATAAATACTTACTCTTTCAGGATACTTCTCTTTAAAAAATGCCAAAGCCCCTGATTTTATTGCTTCTTTGTAAGACATTTCTTCTTTTTTAACTTCTAAATCCTGTTTAATTTTCTGATTAACAATCTCCTCAACCTTTTTAACTTCCTCTTCCGTCATTTTAGCTGAATGGGAAAAATCAAAACGAAGCCGCTGAGAAGTAACATCAGAGCCCATTTGCTTAATATGCTCTCCTAAAACTTGTCTTAGGGCTTGATGTAATAAATGGGTAGCTGTATGAAGCTTTGTTGCTTCTAAACCTGCTTCCTTCCCTACTCCTCCAAATTTCTTTTCTCTCCCAGCCCGGGAAATCTCTTGATGCTTTTCTATTGCTTTTTCAAAGCCAGTTTTATCAACTTTGAAACCTTTCTCTTCTGCTAATTCTTCAGTAAGCTCCAAAGGAAATCCATAACTCTGATAAAGGTCAAATGCTTCCTCCCCGCTAATGTCTTTATTCTTGCTAATTAATTTCTCAAGCTTTCTAAGTCCTCGTTCTAAAGTTTTCTCAAATTTTTCTTCTTCATTTTGGATAACAGTTAAAATATCTGCTTCATTTGACTTTACTTCTGGATAAACCTCTTTATAAATCTCAATAACTTTTTGAGCTAAAGGAATCAAGAAATTCTTTGGCATTTTTAAAATTTTCCCATAGCGAATTGCTCTTCTCAAGATTCTTCTTAGAATATAACCCTGCTCAACATTTGAAGGAATAATTCCCTCAGAAGCTAAAAAAACTGACCCCTTAATATGGTCAGCAATAATTCTCTCTGCCCGACTTTGAGGTATGAGAGAAAATAAATCAGTTTCAAAAACTGATGGCTTCTTTTGAACAACCACAGCTAATCTCTCTAAACCCATACCAGTATCTACCCCTTTTTGTTTTAAAGGCGTCAACTTTTTATCTCTGTCTTGATAAAACTCATTAAAAACTAAATTCCATAACTCAACAAATCTCCCGCACTTACAGTTTGGCAGACATTTTTTACCTAAAGAACAGGGCTTGCCTGTTGAATCATAATGAATTTCAGTTGTTGGACCACAAGGCCCCTCTTCACCAGTTGGTCCCCAGAAATTATCTTCCCTTGAAAATCCATAAATTCTCTCTTCAGAAAAACCAAGCTTTTTCCAAATTTCTCTTGATTCCTTGTCTTCAGCAACTTCCTTATCTCCTTTAAACACTGTTATCCAAAGATTTTCTTTTTTCAATCCACAAGTTTCAGTTAAAAGCTCAAGAGCCCATTCAATAGACTCTTTTTTAAAATAATCCCCAAAGCTGAAATTTCCCAGCATCTCAAGAAAGGTCAAATGAGCTATATCCCCAACCTCCTCAATATCTGATGTTCTAAAGCATTTCTGGCAAGAAGCAACTTTATTCCCATAAGGAGATTTCTCTCCTAAAAAATAACTTTTAAATTGCTGCATGCCAGCAGTGGTAAACAAAACACTGGGATCAGTAGGCAAAAGAGAAGATGAGGGCACAATTTTGTGCCCCTTTTTCTCAAAAAACTTTAAAAATTTTTTTCTTAATTCAACAGAAGTCATCAGAAATTAGAAATTATTAAGAGTATCTGTCCGCTACTACCGAAGCTATATATGCTTCTGGTTTGATTTTTGGTTCAAACCCATTTCCTCGAATAAGACCGGTTAATTCTTTTATCATATCTTTTGTCTGGCCATTTTCACCAATGTCAGCATGAATATAGCGGAATTGGTAACGGAGATTCTCGTCATTTATTTCTTGGATTTTCTTCTTAAAATCCTCCCTTAAAAATAAAGCCAAATCGCAAGATAACAAAACTTCTTCTAAAACTCGGGCCCTCCAATTAACAAACTTTTTGTTTACAGAAGATGGATACTTTATTTTTTTGAGAAAAAATCTCCCTCCCTCGCCCACTCTCAAAATAGCCACAGCAACTGGAAAATGTGGCTCATCTCCAGAGGAGGAATCACAGCCAACAATAATATCATAAAACTTCTCTGGCTTTGCTTTTATATAACCTATCATCTCTTCAATCACTTCCCTGACTGATAAATTTCCTCGGGTTGGGTTGAAAAAATAACCTTTTAGAGTTCGCTTCATAATGAAGTTATTTTAGCAGATTTTAAAAGAAGAGTCAACTAAAAGTGTTTAACGTCGGGTGTTAAACATTAAATTATTTTCACTATTTTTATAAATTCTTTTGCCTTTAAAGAAGCCCCTCCGACAAGAAGCCCTTGGAGACCAGCTTCTTTTATATAACCTGCTGCATTTTTGCTATTGACACTGCCACCGTAAAGTATCCGAACATTTTTAGAAACAGCTTGATTGTAAATTTTAGAAATAATTTTTCTAATAAGCAAACCCATTTTCTGAGCTTCTTCAACATCGCAGGGTCTCCCTGTTCCAATAGCCCAAATAGGTTCGTAAGCAACAATGACTCGGGAAAACCTCGCTTTTGAAATACCTTTAAGATCAGAAACAATCTGATTTCTTAAAATGCTTTCGGTTTTTCCTTGTTCTCTTTCCCTTTGGGTCTCTCCAATACATAAAATAGGTCTTAATTTTGCTGCTAAAGCAGCTTTTAATTTCTTGTTTATTATTTCATCGGTTTCTTTAAAATATCTTCGTCTTTCCGAATGACCAATAATCACATACTGACAGCCAATATCTTTTAACATAGACGAAGAAACTTCACCTGTGTATGCTCCTTCTTTTTCCCAAAATACGTCCTGGGCCCCGAGTTTGATATTAGATGTTAGATACTGGATATTAGATAAAAAAACAAAGGGTGGACAAATCACTATCTCTGTCCTTTTAATATTTCTTGCTCCCCTCTTTACAGAATTAAAAAGTTTTTTAGCTCCACGTAGAGTTTGGGGATTCGTCTTCCAATTAGCAACGATTAATGTTTTCATAAATATTGTCATTGTTCATTGCTTTCTGAGGTATCCTGCTGCCTTTTCTGGCTCAATTGTTGATATTTCCATCCTTGTCCCGATTTCAAATCCAGCCCAGGTTGCTGTTTTTGGCAAAATCGTCCAATGCCAGTGATAATAATCGTGATTTTGCCCATCAGAGGGAGCAGTATGTAAATAAAAGTTATAAGCAGGGTCATTAAGGGCTTTGTAAAGTTTATTTAGAGCTACCTGAAATGCCTCGGCTAATTCCCATTTTTCTTCCTCTTTTATCCGCTCAAAATAGGCAAGATGTTTTTTTGGTGAAACAATAACCTGGAAGGCGGTTTTTGAAGCAAAAGGACAAATTACTAAAAAATCCTTATTCTCAAAAACAATTCTTTTTTTGGCTCTTTCCTCCCATTTGTTCATCTGGCAGTAAATACATCCTTTACTCTTTTTGTAATAACCTTGGGAGCGCAAAAGAGCCTTTTGAAGATCAATATCAATAAGAGGAGTAGTAATAATTTGGGAGTGAGGATGGGCAATTGAGGCTCCGGCCTCCTGACCGTGATTATGAAAAATAGATATATGATTAACAAATTTTTTTGGCATTAAATCTAAATACCTTTCCTGATAAACATCAAATACTTCTTTAACCTGTTCTACTGAAAATTGAGCCATTTGTTTTCTGTGGTCACGAGTAACCACTACTTCATGAAACCCTACTGCATTCATTTTTTTGTATAATTTCCCCTCGGTTCGCTCATTTAATTTAGGATGAGGAAGAAAAGCCGGGTATTTATTAGGAATAACAATAGTTGTCCAATCTTTTGGAATCTTTCCCCAGCCCTTGAAAGGAGACCTTCTGCCCTTAGCAAAGATAAGGGTTGGCTCTTCTTGGGTTTTAATTTTGCAAAATGGACAGCTCTTTTTAGGAACCTCTTCAGCAGCCCTTTTCTCTTTCCTAAATGTTTCCGGCCTCCTTGCCCTGCCTGTGGCAATGACAACCCAATCCTGACTAACCAAATCCATCCTCAACTCCGAAGGAAACCTCAATTTTTTTGATTTTTTAGCCATTATTCTATTTTACCTTGCCAGTTAAAATCTTACAACCGTTTTGGGTGACAGCGAGGGTGTGCTCAAAATGAGCGCAGAGAGAATTGTCTCTTGTTTGGAAACCATAGCCATCTTCGGCTTTTTTTAAATGCCAATCTCCTGCTGTTACCATTGGTTCTATGCAAAAAGTCATTCCTTCAGCAAGCTTAGGGCCTGACTTTCTTTTACCATAATTCGGAACTTGCGGTTCTTGATGAACTTCTTTTCCAATTCCATGACCGCAAAGCTCTCTGACCACATTATATCCCTGGTCCTCAACATATCTCTGAACAGTATTGCCAATATCACCAAAAGTATTGCCAGGCCGAACTTTTCTTAGCCCTCTTTTTAAAGCTTTCTTTGTTATTCTAATTAATCTTTGGGCTTCTGGCGAAATTTTCCCCACTGGAATTGTAATTGCCATATCGGTATGAAAACCTTTATAACGGATTCCCAAATCAAGAGAAACTATATCCCCTTGTTGTAATTTTCTGTTAGAAGGGAGGCAATGGACAAGTTCCTCGTTTACTGAAGTACAAAGAGTATCTGGAAAACCCTGATAGTTTTTAAAAGATGGCTTTGCTCCATATTTTAAAACAAGGCCGCTTGCGACCTTGTCTAAATGCTTAGTGGTAATGCCTGGCTCAACCTTGTTTTCCAGCTCTGCCATAATCTCTGCCAAAATCTTACCACCTTCTCTCATCACCTGAATCTCTTTTTCTGTTTTTATAGTTATCATTCAAAAAAGGTAGAGACCCGGTCTCTATTTTATTGTTTTTAAAATGTCTTTGTGGACATTGGCTACTGATTGTTCTCCATTAATCTTTTTAACCTTTATTCCCTGCTTTTCAAAAAGTTCAATCAAAGGAAATGTTCTTTCTTTGTATTCTTTCAATCTAACTTTAATAGTTTCGGGGTCATCTAAACCTTTTCTTCTTATTAACTTCGAGCCATCCAAAGGACACATTGTTAGTTTTACAGTTTCTTTATTATATAAAACGGGGTGACGTATCAATTCGCAAATCCGTCGATGAGAATTTCGAAAAATTGTTTCTTTTGGGCTTATTTCAATTAAAAATACTTTAATGTTTTCTGGCCCATAAAGTTTTTTTAGCAAAGGCGTTACCTCTTTTCCTTCATAAAGAGTTCTGGGGGAACCTCCTAAAACCAAATTTTCACCCAATTTAAATAGCTCTTTTATTTTTTCTTTGACCAAATAAGAAACAAAAGATGGGCTACAAAGAATCCCATCTTCCCATAATTTCTTTTCTTTTAAAACATTGTATTTCTTCCCTTTGATATTAATAGATTCTTTATCAGGTTCCTTAAACTTCTGTTCTAAAATTTTGCTTGTTTCTAAATAATAAAAATCAAGCTTATCAGCTAAAAGTTCAGCCTGGGTTCCTTTCCCTGCTCCTGGCGGCCCAAGAAGAATTATAATTTGTTTAGAAAGTTTCATATTCGCGCATTTGAAGCTGAGAATTAATCTGCTTCATTGTTTCCAAAACAACTGAAACAACAATCAACACAGAAGTTCCTCCTATTAAAAAACCAAAAACATTCTGAACTCCGGTAATTCCTCCAACAATAGATGGCATTACCGCGATTGTGCCTAAGAATAAAGCTCCAATAAGCAAAACCCGATTTAAAATATAATGGATAAATTTAGCAGTTGACCCTCCTGGTCTAATTCCTGGAATAAATCCACCCATTTTCTGAAGATTTGTAGAAATCGCTTTTGGGTCAAAGGTAACAGCGGTGTAAAAAAAGGTAAAAAGAATAACTAATAGAAAATACAAAATTCCCCGAACCCACGGGTTTGCCAAAAAAGCAGCTATACTTCCAGCGATATTACCCATCATTCCCCCAGTTCCAGTAAAAAAATTGGCAATCATTTCAGGGAAAAGTAAAATTGACATAGCAAAAATTATAGGGATTACTCCAGCCGGATTAATATTCATAGGTAAATAAGTAGAAACTCCTCCGTACATTTTCGTTCCCCTAACTCTTTTGGCATAAGAAACCGGGATATTGCGTCTTCCTTCAGTAATTAAAATTACCCCGGCAATAATAAACAAAGCTATAGCAGCAAAGAATAGATAATTTGGAATTTTAGCTGGGTCAACACTAATATCGGAATAGGCCTGGAAAACGCTCATTGGAAAACTGGCAATAATTCCAGCAAAAATTAAAAGGGAAACCCCATTGCCAATCCCTTTTTCTGAAATTAACTCTCCTAACCACATTAAAAATATAGTTCCGGCAGTAATAGTTAAAATTGAAGTTAAAGTTTGAAAGGGAGTAAGAGGAGGAGAAATTACTGCATCTGGCGGCCGCTGTAACCAGCTCAGCATTGCATACCCCTGAAGCATAGCTAAGGGAATAGTTAGTAATCTTCCATATTGGTTAAATTTCTGACGTCCAGCTTCTCCCTCTTCTTTGTACATTCTCTCCAATTGAGGAAAAATCATTGTTAAAAGTTGGAGAATGATGACTGAGGTAATATAAGGGCCCAATCCCAACATAATAATAGAAAATCTGCTCAGAGCTCCACCGGTAAGAATACTTAAAAAACCCATCATTTTAAATCGTTCAAAAAATTTCTGTAAATTATCAGCGTCAATTCCCGGCATTGGAATGTTTGCCATCAATCTAAAAACAACGAAAATTAGCAAGACAAAAATAATCTTTTTGCGTAAATCACGTATTTTGAAAACTTGGATGATTTTGTGATACCACATATTTTTATTTTATTTCGCCGCCGGCTTTCTCTATCTTCTCTTTTGCAACTTTTGAAATCTCGCAATTCTCAATGATTAGTTTCTTAGTTATCTCTCCTCTGCCTAAAATTTTTACTTTGGGCACCTTTCCTTTTATTCTACGAATTATTTTTCTTTCAAGCAAGAGCTTAGGAGTAACAATCTCTGAACTTCTAAACCTTTCTTCTAAAATTCCGACATTGACAACCACAAGATCTCCCTCGTGCCTTTTGAATCTATAGCCCCTTAATTTTGGATATCTTTTTATCAATTCTCGAATAACTGGGGCGAATTTTCTGCCAGCTCGGGATTTCTGGCCCTTGATTCCTTTGCCGGAATAAGTACCCCTTTTACCCCCGCGGCCAATCCGTTTCTTCTTCTTTAGTTTATGTTTTGGTTTTAGCTGATGTAGTTGCATACTTTAATTTTTTTAACGCTTCAATTGTGGCTTTGGCGTTGTTAATTTTGTTTCCTGTTTTTCCAATAATTTTTGAAGAAATATTTCTTATCCCGGCTAAAGTACAAATAACCCGAACTGTTCCTCCTGCCACCAAGCCCCTTCCCTTTCTTTGGGGTTTTAATATAACTCTGGCTGCTCCAAATTTTGCCTCAACAGGATAAGGGATAGTCTCTTCTGTGGTTGGAACTCTGATTAAATTCTTCTTAGCTACTCTTGTCGCCTTTTCTACTGCTTGGGCAACATCTTTTCCTTTAGCTACCCCAAAACCAACTCTTCCTTTTTTATCTCCAATCACTACTCCTGCCCGAAACCGAAAACGCCGACCCCCGACCGTCACCCGGGTAACTCTTGCCAAATCCAAAAGTTTGGACTCAAACTCTTCTTGTTTTTTCTCAAATATTCTTCTTCTTGATTGTCCTTTTTTTATAAACATAATTTTAAAATTTTAGTCCTCCTTCTCGTGCCCCTTCTGCAAGCGCCTTAACTCGGCCGTGATACTTGTATCCTCCTCTATCAAAGACAACTTTATTTATCTTTTTCTCAATTGCCTTTTTGGCAATCAAGTTTCCAACCTTTGTGGCAAGAGCTGCTTTTTTATCCTTTTTTTTCTTAATCTCTAAATCGCTGGCTGAAGCTAATGTTTTCCCTTTCTCATCATCAATCAATTGAACATAAATATGGCCGGCTGATCTAAAAACGCAAAGCCGAGGAACTTTTGATGTGCCAAATATTTTAGCCCTGACTCTCTTATGACGCCTTTTTCTTTTTTGCTGCTTCTCTAACATGATTAATCATTATTGCTCTTCGGCAGTAACCACTTTCTTGCCGGGTTTGCGACGGACTTCTTCGCCTAAATATCTAATACCCTTTCCCTTGTAGGGTTCAGGCTTTCTGACTTTTCTAATTTTAGCGGCAATTTGGCCAACTAATTCTTTATCAATACCTGAAATAGTTATAATATTCTTCTCAACTTCAAACTTTATACCTTCAACTTTATCTATTTTAACTGGATGGGAAAACCCAACCTGCAAAACCAAATCTTCTCCCTCTAAATTCGCCCTATAACCAACACCCTGTATCTCCAATTTCTTTTCATAACCTTCGGTAACTCCTTTTATTATATTAGAAATCAAGGTCCTAGTTAGCCCCCAAAAAGCATTAGTTTTTTTGGTTTCCTTTTCAGGACTAACTAAAATCTCATTTTCTTTTATCTCAACTTTAATCTCAGGACGAACCTCTTTTTGAAGCTCCCCTTTTGGACCCTTAACAATAACATTCTGACCTTCTATTTTAACTTCCACACCCTCTGGTATTGGAATTGGTTTTTTACCTATTCTTGACATAGTTTTTTTACCAAATTTCACAAATAATTTCTCCTCCTAATTTCTTTTTTCTCGCTTCCTTGTCTGTCATTATTCCTTTTGGAGTAGAGATTATCGCTGTCCCATAACCTCCTCGAACTCGCTTAATCTCTTTAGCTCCAGCATAAATTCTTTGTCCTGGTTTTGAAATCCTTTTTAAGCCAGAAATTGCCGGTTTTATTTTTTCCCCGCTTTCTTCAGAAATTTCTTCCTTCTTCAAAGTAATTTCAATAACTTTTTTTTCTTTTCTTCCTTTTTTCTCCACCTTTTCAATAAATCCTTCTTTTTCTAAAATCTTGGCGATTTCATATTTTAACTTAGAAAAAGGAATAGAAACCGTTAAGTGTAAAACCATTAGAGCATTCCGTATTCTATTGAGCATATCTGCGATTGGATCTACCATGATGATTTTTTTATTCCAGGGATTTCCCCTTTATTAGCTAATTCCCTAAAGCATATTCTGCACAAGCCAAATTCTCTCATATATCCTCTTTTTCTCCCACATCTAAAACAGCGACGAACAACCCTTGTGCTAAACTTAGGTTTTTTCTTAGATTTTGCAATTTGTGATTTCTTGGCCATTTTATTTCTTAATAGGAAATCCCAACAACCTCAACAATGCAATTCCCTCTTCACGAGTTTTTGCTGTTGTAACTACGGTTATCTCAAATCCAAAAATTGTTTTAGCTTTTTCCGGTGAAACCTCGGGAAAAACAATATGTTCTCTAATAGCGATGGTAAGATTTGCTTCTTTATCAAAAGATTTCATGTCAATTCCCCGAAAGTCACGAAGGCGAGGAAGAGCGACATGAATTACTCTTTCTAAAAAATCGTACATTTTTCTACCTCGTAAAGTATTCACAGCCCCAATTGGCATCCCCTCTCTTATTTTAAATCCTGCGATTGATTTCTTTGCCTTGGTTAAAACCGGTCTCTGAGCGCAAATTAGAGCTAAATCGTCTAAAATAAGGCTATAAATCTTTTTCTGTTCTTCTGAGGTTTTACCAACAATCAACCTACCAAATCCAGTATTTACCACAACCTTTTCAATTTTAGGAACAGCCATAGAATTCTTATAGCCGAATTTCTCCATCATTGCTGGTATTACTTCCTTTTTATATTTCTCTTTTAAGCGCATCATATCTCTTGTTTACATTTTTTACAAATGCGACATTTTCTTTTTCCCTCCATTTTATATCCTACTCGGGTCGGTTTCCCACACTTTGAGCAAATAAGTTTAACATCGGAAACATTAAGAGGGGCAGGTGTCTCAACAATCTGGCCTTTCTCGCCAGACTTTTTCGGTCTCATATGTTTTTTTCTCAAATTAATTCCCTCAACAACAACTTTCCCTTGTTTAGGGAAAGCTTCTATAACCTTACTTTTTCGAGCACGGTCTTTCCCAGAAATTATTAATACTGTATCACCTTTTTTAATTTTCATAATTTAAAACATTTCTATAATTTATACAATATCTTTGGCTAAATTGATTATTTTTTCAAATCCTTTTTCCCTTAATTCCCGGGCTACTGGGCCAAAAATTCTTCCCCCTTTTGGATTATTCCCTGTCTCTAAAATTACTACTGCATTGTCATCAAAGCGAATATAGGAACCATCAGACCTTCTTAAGGCTTTTTTCTGCCTAACGATAACTGCTTTTACCACATCGTGTTTTTTAACTGGTCTTCTTGGCTCAGCTACTTTAACTGCTCCTACAATAATATCACCGATTTGAGCATATCTTCGACGCGTACCGCCTAAAACCCGGATGCATTGAATTATCTTTGCTCCGCTATTGTCTGCAACTTTTAACATTGATTGCGGCTGTATCATGACACTATTCTCCACTTTTTATCTTTACTTATTGGACGACACTCTTCAATAGTAACTTTATCTCCTACTTTATACTCTCCTTTGTCATAATGGGCTTTATATTTCTTATGAACCTTATATCTTCTTTTATATCTAGGATGTTTTTTTACTCTCTCCACTTTAACAACTACTGTTTTTTGCATTTTATTTGATACTATGGTTCCTTTTAATCTTTTTTTTGGCATAATCTTGTAAGGATACGAGCTATATCCTTTTTAGTTTGTCTAATTTCTCTCACATTTTTTACCTTACCCGATGTTAAATCAAAACGAAACTGTCTTAATTTCTCTTGATTATTCTGTAAAAGTTTTTGCAATTCTTTTCGGGATTTTTGTTTTAATTCTTTTGCCTTCATAATTATCTTTTAATAAACTTTGTCTTTACTGGCAGTTTATCACCTGCTTTTCTAAATGCCTCTCTGGCTTTTTCCTCAGGTATTCCCTCAAGTTCAAAGATAATCCTACCCGGCCTTATAGGAAAAACATAATGGTCAACCGAGCCCTTTCCACCGCCCATCGGCACCTCAGTTCCTTTTTTAGTTACTGGTTTATCTGGAAAAATCCTAATCCAAAGCTTTCCTCCTTTTCTTAGATATCTAATAATAGCCCTTCTGGCTGCTTCAATCTGACGTGATGTTATCCACTTTGTGCCCATTGACTTCAACCCATAACTACCAAAAGCCAGCTCAGTTGATCTGGCTTCAATGCCTTTAGACCTTCCCTTTCTCCATTTCCTATGTTTAACTTTTTTAGGCATTAATATAGCCATATTAGAATTTTTCTCCTTTATATATCCAGACCTTCACTCCAATTACTCCGTAACTACAATGTGCCTCAGCTTTTGCATAATCAATATCAGCCCTAATGGTCTGACGAGGAAGTTGACCTGTTCCTAACCACTCTCTTCTGGCAATTTCTACTCCATTGAGCCGGCCCGATACTTCTATTCTTGCTCCCTGAATTTCTTTGTGACCAGTAATCTTACTTAGTGCTCGTTTTAGAACTCGTCTGTAATGAACTCTTTTTTCAATTTGTTGAGCAATCCACTGGGCACTCAAGCTGGCAGAAGTCCAAGGATCTTTAATTTCCCTGATTTCAATTCTTAGTTCTTTTTCTTTGCCCGCCGACTTCGTCTGGCCATAGGCCGAAGCCCGCCCAAGGCGGGCGGAGGCGAGTCCTCTTTGTTTCTTTGTCTTCTTTTCTTCTTTATCCGTTTTCTTGGCAAGAGATTTCTTTAAAATTTTCTGCTCCAGCTCTTTTTTTAACTCCTCAATTCCTTCTCCTCCTCGACCAATAATAAGACCTGGCCTAGCACTAGAAATAATAATATTTAGCTTGTTGGGAAACCTTTCAATTTCAATCTTTTCTACTCCAACCCTGCTTAATTTCTTTTTTAAAAATTCTCTAATTCTAAAATCCTCCTCCAAGCATTCTGCAGGTTTTCTATAAAATCCTCGTGAATCCCAATCAGTTATTTCTTTTACTCGATATGCTTTTGGATGAACTTTGTGAGACATAATTTAGAAGGCCTTTCGCCTGAAAATACGTTTTATTCCTCTCGTAATTTTAGGTTTCGGAGCCTCTGTTTCCGGTCTTAACTTCGGTTTTTCAATCTCCGGAATTTCTTTGGTCTCTTCTTCCCTCTTTCCTTTGCCTGCCGGGGCCCTGCCTACCGGACGGGCAGGCCTAACGAGGGCGGGTTTCTTTTTAACTTTTTCTTTTTTGACCTTCTTCGCTTTTTTAACTTTCTTGCCAGGGGTAATCTCGTCTAAAACTAAAGTCAGATGGGAAGTTTTTTTCTGGATTTCATGAGCCATACCTCTTGATCTCGGCCTCCATCTCTTAAGCTTAGGCCCTTCATTAACAGTAATTTTTGAGATATATAAATTATCTGGGTCAAGTTGAAAATTGTGACGGGCATCGGCAACAGCTGTTTTTAAAAGTTTGAGCAAGGGTTTTGCTGCTTTTTTTGTAGTAAAATTTAAAAAATTCTGAGCTTCCTCAATTTTCTTTTTCCGAATCATATCAGCTACTAATCTAACTTTTCTGGGCGCTATCCGAAGATATTTTAATTTAACTGTCACTGCCATAATTTATTCTTTTAGTTTTTCCGCTTCTCTCTGGGCTACTTTTTGTTCCAATCCTCGCTGCATTTTTCCACCGTGTCTCATAAACTTCGTAGTTGGAGCGAATTCTCCCAGTTTATGACCAACCATATCTTCAGTTACCTGAACTGGAATGTGTTCCTTGCCATTATGAACTCCAAAAGTAAAACCAACCATTTCAGGAGTAATAGTGCAAAACCTTGCCCAGGTTTTAATCACTGTCTCATCGCCTGGCTTTAATTTCTTAACCTTCTTTAATAATTTCTCGTCTACGTATGGACCTTTTTTGAGCGATCTAGCCATAATTATGTAAATAGTTTATTATCTTCATTTCTTCTTTTCTCTTCTCTTAATAATATATTTATTTGTCCACTTTTTCTTCTTTCTTGTCTTTACTCCCAAAGCAGGTTTTCCCCAAGGTGTTTTCGGATACTTTAAACCAATGGGTGACCTTCCTTCCCCTCCTCCATGAGGATGGTCTGCTGGAACCATTGCTGTCCCACGGACGGTTGGCCTTCTTCCTCTTAAACGACTCCTTCCAGCTTTTCCTATGGTATGGTATCGCCACTCTGAATGGGAAACTGTCCCTACGGTAGCGAAACAATCCTGAAACACTTTTCTAATTTCTCCCGAAGGCATTTCCAAATTCGTATATTTCCCCTCGTGGGCCAAAACTTTTGCAGCATTACCTGCTGCTCTAACCATTCTTCCTCCCTTTCCAGGCACAAGTTCAATGTTATAAACCATAGTTCCTACCGGAATGTTTTTAACTTTAATTCTGTTTCCTATTTTAACTTCGGCTTTTTCAGCACAAATTATCTCATCTCCAACTTTTATATCACTGGGAGCTAACCGATAACGCTTTTCTCCATCATTATACTCCAAAAGAACAAGAAAAGCAGTTCGGTAAGGGTCATATTCTAAGGCAATAACTTTGGCAGGGATATCAATCTTCTCCTGGCCAAAATCAACCAGCCGATATCGCCTTTTTGCCCCACCTCCTCGATGACGAACAGTTATCCGTCCAGACCTTCCCCTCCCTGCTCTCTCTTTCAAACTCAAAAGCAACCTCTTCTCAGGCCTCTTTTTGGTTAATATTTTCTTCTGTGATAATTTCTTTTTTTTCATGTTTTAACGAGGCAAAATCTCAATCTTCTGCCCCTTCTTTATCTTTACAATTGCTTTTTTGTATCCCTTTCTCCATCCCTTCTGCTTTCCTAATCTCCTTTTTCTTTTAGGAATATTAATAATTTTAACACTAATTATACTTACTCCGTATAAACCCTCAATTGCTTTTTTTATTTCATTTTTATTAGTTCTTGGCGAAACTTTAAAAACATATTTATTTTCTCCCTCTATCGCAGTTGTCTTCTCTGTTACATGAGGAGAATATAAAATTTGAGATGACTTGCCTAAAATTCTCTTCTTTGGCCTCTTAACTGCTGGTTTAACTTCGGGTAGAGGACGGGCCTCTACTTTCTTCCCATCCTTCGGCTGGCCAACCGTAGGTTGGTCTATCTTCTTCTCTGGTTTTTTCTCAACTTTTTTCTTTTCTATTTTTTTCTTTTTTTTGAAAAAATCAAATAAACCCATGGTTCTAAAATTTCTAATTTCTAAAAAAATTTGAATTAATTATTTCAAGAATGTGTCTTTAATTATTTTTATTGCCTCTTTTGGCATTACTAAATATTTATATGAAAGCAAATCCAAGACATTTAAATCTTTTGCCTGCATTGTAGCAGTTTTTGGAATATTTCTTGTTGCTTTAATTATATTCTTATCTTTCCGGAGCAAAACCACCAAGCCAGAACCTTTTTTCAAAAATAATTTATTTAAAATCTCTGCCATTGCTTTCGTTTTTGCTTTTTCAATTTCTAACTTATCTAAAACCAAAAGTAAATTTTCTTTTGCTTTGGCTGACAAAACCATAAATAAAGCTTTTCTTCTCATTTTTTTGGGAATTTTCTTTTTAAAAACTTTCACAGTTGTAGGCCCAAAAGTTACTCCTCCTCCTCTCCAGATTGGAGAACGAATTGAACCTGCTCTTGCCCTTCCTGTTCCTTTTTGCCGCCAGGGCTTTCTTCCCCCACCACGGACCTCTGCCCTGCCTTTTGTTTTAGCTATCTTTCTTCTCCGATTTGCAGTCTGGACCAAAGCAACCTGATGCACCAAATCAGGGTTCATTTTTACCTTAAATATCTCTTTCGGTAATCTTGCCTCTCCAACCTCTTTACCTTTTTGATCATATACTTTTACAATCATAGTTTTTCGCAAGCGCCTCGATTACGGAGTGCTTTTTTATTTGCTCTTGACAACGTTCTTAGGTTTGCGGAAATGTTTAAAGTATCACTTTAAACACTACCCTCTAATCTCCAATAATGTTCCTCTTCTGCCGGGGACAGCTCCTTTTACTGCTAATAAATTATTCTCTGGGTCAATTTTTACTACTTTTAAATTTTTAACTGTGACTCTTTCGGCTCCCATTCTGCCAGGCATTTTCTTTCCTTTGATAACTCTTTGAGGGAAAGATGAGCCAATTGAACCCAGTGTCCTTTCTTCATGTTTTGTTCCGTGAGTAGCCGGTCTGCCGTGAAATCCCCATCTTTTAACTGCACCAGCAAATCCCTTTCCTTTAGAAACACTAGAAATTTTTACTTTATCACCTTGTTTAAAAATTGACACATCAATCTTATCTTTGACTTTATATTTTGAGACATCATTTTTGAACTCTTTAAGATATCGATAGGGTCTATCTTTCTGGGGTTTTTTAATTTTTTTCTCTTTTAATTTTTCAAATCCAATTTGAACTGATTCTTTTTTTATTTGAGTAACATAACAAGGGCCAGCTCCAATTAAAGTCACTGGAATAACATTTCCTTTATCATCAAAAATTTGACTCATTTCTAATTTTTTACCAAGGATGAATTTCATAACAATGGGAATAAAAAAACTGGGCCATCGCCCAGTTTTTTTAAAAGGCAATGTTAATTTATTTTAACAAAATTTTCAGGTTTTAAAAATATTAAACATATTATATTTTTATTTCAATGTCAACTCCGGCGGGCAGAGTTAAACCCATCAAAGCGTCAATCACATTGGGATTAGGGTTCAAAATATCAACTAAACGTTTATGGACTCGCATTTCAAACTGCTCACGGCTATCTTTATGAATAAAAGAAGAGCGATTCACTGTATACTTGTGAATTTCGGTTGGTAAAGGGACAGGTCCGGAAACCTCAGCTCCATGTCTCAAAGCTGTTTCAACAATCTGTCGAGTGCTATTATCAATCACTTTATAATCATAAGCTTTCAGCTTTATCCTAAGCTTTGGTTTTATTTCTTCTTCTTCAACTGCTTTCTTTTTGGCCTTGGCTGGCATCTTAAAGGAACACTTTTATGGATATTTAACAATATTCGCCCATTCGGTTACCGAATGAGCGAATATCTATTTAATGATTTTTACCACTACTCCAGCTCCCACTGTCTTTCCTCCTTCCCTAATTGCAAATCTTTGTTTTTCTTCAAGGGCAACCGGAGCAATCAATTTAACTGCCAAATTAACGGTATCACCAGGCATAACCATTTCTGTTCCTTCTGGCAAGGTTACATCTCCTGTAACATCAGTGGTTCGGATATAAAACTGGGGCTTATATCCTTTAAAGAAAGGGGTGTGTCGTCCACCTTCTTCCTTAGTTAAGATATAAATTTCACCTTCAAACTCAGTGTGAGGAGTAACTGTTCCTGGTTTTGCTAAAACCTGTCCTCTTTCAACCTCCTCTTTTTTAAGACCTCTAAGCAAAACACCGACGTTATCTCCTGCCCTTCCTTCGTCAAGAATCTTGTTAAACATTTCAATGCTTACTGCCACTGTTTTTGTGGTGGGCTTTATACCAACTAACTCCACTTCTTCATTGGGTTTAATTATTCCTCTTTCAACTCTTCCAGTAGCAACAGTACCTCGACCCTCAATAGAGAAAACATCTTCAATAGCCATTAAAAAGGGCTTATCAATCTCTCGGGTGGGTTCTGGAATATGCTCATCTAAAGCTTTGACTAAATCTAAAATCGGTTTAGCTGCCTCATCGTCTGCTGACTTAACTTCCAAAGCTTTTAAGGCAGAACCCCGGATTATTGGAATTTTGTCTCCAGGAAATTCATATTTTTTCAAAAGCTCTCGAATCTCAGACTCAACCAAATCAATAATTTCTTTGTCATCAACCTGATCACATTTATTTAAGAAGACAACTATTGAAGGTATCCCTACTTGGCGAGCAAGCAAAATATGCTCTCTGGTTTGAGGCATCGGGCCATCAGAAGCTGAAACAACTAAAACTGCCCCATCCATCTGGGCTGCTCCAGTAATCATATTCTTGATATAATCTGCGTGACCAGGACAATCAATGTGAGCGTAGTGTCTTTTCTCTGATTCATATTCAAGGTGAGAAACAGAGATTGTAAGACCTCTGGCTTTTTCCTCTGGAGCTGCGTCAATTTGCTCAACTGTTTTTGTTTGGGCTTTCAAACCTTTTAGGCCTAAAACCTTTAAAATTGCAGCAACCAAAGTAGTCTTCCCATGGTCAACATGACCAATGGTGCCAACATTAATATGGAGTTTTGCCCTCTCAAATTTTTCTTTTTCCGCCATGTTAAACTTGAAACTTGAAACTTGAAACTTGAAACTTCTAAATGTTTCGGGTTTCAGGCCCCAGGTTTCATGATTTTAAGGTTATATTATTATCTTATTATTTTTAAAAAATTTGTCAATGTTAATTACCGTCTTTTTCCTTCAATAATCTCCTGGGTAATATTTGAAGGCACTTCTTCATAATGGTCAAATTCCATTGTGAAATTTCCCCTTCCTTCAGTTAGAGACCTTAAAGCGGTAGCATATCCAAACATTTCAGCTAAAGGAACCTTAGCATCAATAACTTTTAGATTTAGCCGGTCTTTAGTTTCTTCAACTTTTCCACGCCTAGCAGACAAATCCCCTATCGCATCTCCAAAAAACTCTGAAGGAACAATGACTTCTAATCTCATAATCGGCTCCAGCAAAACTAGATTTGCTCTCTTTGCTGCTTCCTGAAGAGCAGCCGAAGCGGCAATTTTAAAAGCATTCTCTGAAGAATCCACTTCATGAAAAGACCCGTCATATAAAGTGGCCTCTAAATCTACCATTGGATAGCCTGCTAAAATCCCTTTATCCATTGCTTCTTTTACTCCCTTCTTCACTGCCGGAATAAATTCTTGGGGGATAATACCTCCTTTAATCTTGTCTATAAACTCAAATCCCTCACCTCGCTTTTTCGGCTTGAGCCGCAACCAAACATGTCCATACTGACCTCTGCCTCCTGACTGTCTAATATACTTTCCTTCTGCTTCAGCTTCTTGTTTAATTGTCTCTTTATAAGCAACCTGGGGTTTTCCAACTGAACCCTCAACCTTAAATTCTCTTTTCATTCGCTCAACAATAATTTCAAGATGCAGCTCACCCATTCCCGAAATAATGGTCTCCCCGGTTTCCAAATCGCTTTTCATCTTAAAGGTTGGGTCCTCTTCTGATAATCTTTTAAGAGCTAAACTCATTTTTTCTTGGTCTGCCTTTGTTTTTGGCTCAATTCTTATAGAAATAACTGGTTCTGGAAAGACAATTTTCTCAAGAACAATTGGAGCGGTCTCATCACAAAGGGTATGACCTGTCCTGGTATTTCTAAGGCCGACCGTAGCGGCAATATCCCCAGTAAAAATTTCTTTTACTTCTTCTCTCTCAGCAGCATGCATTCTTAAAATTCGGCCGATTCTTTCTTTTTCACTTGTGGTTGAGTTTAACAAATAAGAGCCGGCTGTCAAGGAACCGGAATAGACCCTAAAATAAGTAAGCGTACCAACATAAGGGTCAGCTGCGATTTTAAAAGCGAGGGCTGAAAATTTTTCTGAATCATCCGGCTCTCTCTTTATCTCTTTGTCAGTTTTAGGGTCAATTCCTTTAACCGGTGGCATATCTTTTGGACTTGGGAAATAATAACAAATAGCATCAAGCAGGGGTTGAATTCCTTTATTTTTTAGAGCAGCTCCGCAAAATACCGGAATAAGTTTATATTCTAAAGTAGCCTTCCGTAGGGTCTTTCTAAGGTCTTCTATTGGAATTTCCTTGCCACTTAAATATTTCTCTAAAAGCTTCTCATCTTCAGCAGCAATCTTCTCAACCATTTTCTCTTGCCATTTCTTCGCCTCTTTTGATAAATCTTTTGGAATCTCCTCTTCTTTTACTATCTGACCAAAATCACCCTCAAATTTTAAGGTCTTCATTTCTAAAAGATCAATTATTCCTTCATGCTTATCTTCCTCCCCAATTGGTATTTGCAAAGCTACTGCATTTGGAGTTAACTTCTCTAAAATAGACCCTAAGCTCTTTTTAAAATCAGCTCCTGTTCTATCTAACTTATTAATGAAACAAATTCTTGGCACTTTAAATTTATCTGCCTGATGCCAGACAGTTTCTGACTGTGGCTCAACTCCAGCCACTCCATCAAAAACCACCACTGCCCCATCCAAAACTCTTAATGATCTTTGAACTTCAGCAGTAAAATCAATATGGCCAGGAGTATCAATAATATTTATCCTGTATTCATTTTCTTTTTTTCTCTCTTGGCCTCCGGGTACCCAAAAACAAGTGGTAGCAGCTGAAGTAATGGTAATTCCTCTTTCTCTTTCCTGCTCCATCCAATCCATAATTGCCTGACCATCATGAACCTCGCCTATTTTATGAGAAATTCCAGTATAGAAAAGCACCCGTTCAGTAACGGTTGTCTTTCCAGCATCAATATGAGCAATAATTCCTATATCTCTAACTTTTTCAATTGGATATTCTCTCGGCATAAATTTGAATTATGAATTAAGAATTATGAATTATGAATGAATTTTTAATAATTTAATTTTCAAACCTTGACATTCATAATTTAATCTGTTAATATTATATTAGTATCGAAAACGAAATAAATTATTCTTTTGAAAGGATAAACAAGATGTTTACGAGTGTTATCGAATTTTCAGGTGGTAGAGTTTTAGCTGGAGCATTTACCAATTTGGCGATTTGCTTTCTTGCTTTTATGATTATAGTCGCTATAGGGATTCTTGCCGATGCCTGGTGTTCCCGTAAAGACAAACCGAAGTATGACGACGATTATCATTACGGAGCCCCTGGATCACCTTACGGCCATTCAGATATCTAAAAATGGGGTCTCCTCAGTTCTTTTTTACAAAAGCACCGAAGATCGGTAGGTGGAAACACCGAGGATCAGTAGGTGCTCTTTTATTTACCAGGCGAAGTGGGCAAAGGCGCGGTTGGCTTCGGCCATCCGGTGGGTGTCGGTTTTCTTTTTTATCGCCCAGCCAGTGTTATTTGCCGCATCCATTAATTCAGCAGCTAATTTCTCTCTCATTGGTTTTCCTTTTTTTGATTTAGCTCCTAAAATTATCCAACGCATAGCTAAGGTTAATCTTCTATCCCCTTTCACTTCTACCGGAACTTGATAAGTTGCTCCACCAACTCTTTTTGATTTTACTTCAAGTAAGGGAGAAGCATTTTCAAGAGCTACCTCAAAAACTTCTAAAGGTTCTTTTTTAGTTTTTTCTTTTATAATATCAAAAGCCCGATAAACAACCTTCCTAGCTATCGTCTTTTTTCCCCGCCTCATAATTTGGTTAATAAACTTAGCAACAATAACATTGTTATAGACAGGGTCAGGCATTATTGGATGTTTTTTTATCTTTTTCCCTTTAGCCATGTTACAAAAGGTCTTATTTTTTCTCTTTCTTCGTTCCGTACCTACTCCTCCCTTGTTTTTTTCCTTCCACTCCTTCTGTATCTAAAACTCCTCTAACTATATGATATCTTACCCCGGGCAAATCTTTAACCCTTCCTCCCCGAATCAGGACAATTGAGTGCTCTTGAATATTGTGCCCTTCTCCAGGAATGTAAGCGGTAACTTCCATTCCATTAGTCAAACGAACTCTAGCCACCTTTCTTAGAGCTGAATTGGGTTTTTTGGGAGTAGCAGTAAAAACTTTAAGGCAAACTCCTCTTTTATACGGTGAAGGATATCCTTTTGGTCTATTTTTGAGAATGTTGAAACTAAATGCTAAAGCAGGCGTCTTTGAACGCTTTTTTTCTTTTTTTCTGCCCTTTTTGATTAGTTGATGAATTGTAGGCATAATTTTTAAAGTTAACAAATAAACTTAATGGTGTCAATATTTTTTAAGGGAACGGAACACCAACAATTAAGGCGGAAATCCAATTAACAATATAAAACAAAAATGAGAAAAACCACGGAAAAAAGAAAATAAGAAAAATTAAAATAAAAATACCAAACTGACTTAGAAATATTTTTATTTTTTGCATTGAATAAGGCAAGAAAGCGAAAAGAACGTGGGAACCATCCAAAGGAGGAATAGGAATCAAGTTGAATATAGCTAAAAGTATATTTATAATCACAATAAAAGAAAAAGCTGCATAGAGATTAATAGGAATTAAATCTAAAAAGAAACCAAGACGAAGAATCAAGCCAAAAATTAAAGCTATGCCTAAATTTGCTCCTGGTCCAGCTAAAGCTACTTTAAGAGAACCATATTTTTGGTCGCGAAAATTACGAGGATTAATTGGCACTGGCTTCGCCCAGCCAACACCTGTACCTGTCATAAGAATTAAAAAAACTGGTACAATCACCGAGCCAATTGGATCTAAGTGTTTTAGAGGATTTAAAGTCAACCTGCCAGCATATTTTGCCGTAGGGTCGCCTAAATAATTTGCTACTGTCCCATGAGAAACTTCATGAATAACAATAGAGAAAACTAAAACAATAATCTGAAATAAAATTTCCATATTATTAACAATAATAACATAAATCTTGCTAAGATTAAAATATTCTGGTAAAATAAAACCACTATGGCAAAAGAATGCACGATTTGTGGGAAAAAATCAATAATGGTTTGGAGGTTAAAAAAACTCAGAGGGAAATACAATCCAACCGTCAAGAAAAGAAAATATCCCAATTTACAATGGGTACGTATTCCTATTGATGTAAAAAAGAGAGCTTATCGAAAGTTTGCTGGTAAGCGAGTTTTGGCTTGCACGAAGTGTATCAAAGCAATAGGAAAAAGGAAATAATCGGGGCATGGTGTAATTGGATAACATACGCGCATGGGGTGCGCGTGATTCCCGGTTCAAGTCCGGGTGCCCCGACTATAATATTAAGAGTTTCAGCCTACGGCTGACCAACCATAGGTTGGCAATTCTCGGCACCCCGACAACAATATCATATGAAACTCAAAAAATTATTATTAGCAGCAATTGTAATTTTAATTGCCGCTGTATTATTTTGGTTTCTATACCAACCTTCCTTAGAAACCTTTGTTATTTACGGAGATAGTCGAACTGGTCACGCTGCTCACCAAAAAATTGTAAATGCCATTGCAGGAATAAAACCCACGGTTGTCTTCCACGCAGGCGATCTTGTAGAAGACGGCGCAGATCCCGACCAGTGGGCAATCTTTAATGCGATAACTTCCGAATTAACTAAAACTGCGGAGTTTTATCCTGCTTTAGGAAACCACGAAGGTAATTCTCAATTGTTTTTTGATAAATTTGATTTACCAAACAATGAACAATGGTACTCTGTAGAAAAAAATGATATCCATTTTATTGTATTGGATAGCAATTCTGATAACAGCAAGGATTCAGAACAATATAAATGGCTTGAATCTGATTTAAGAAATATTAGCGACAAAATCAAATTTACCATAGTAATCTTTCACCATCCACCTTTAAGCACTGGCCCACACCCTGAAGATGAAAAAGGACTTAGACAGACGATTGTGCCTTTATTTGAACAATATGGTGTAGATATAGTTTTCAATGGACATACCCATGCTTATGAAAAATTATTATATAATGATATTTATTATATTATTACCGGTGGAGGAGGAGCCCCTCTTTATGACCAAGCACGAACAAGTCCTTACAGCCAATTATTTATAAAAGTTCATCATTTCTGCAGATTGTCTATTACTGATAATCAATTGGTTGTAGATGTATTTGATGCTGACTTAAATCTCATAGATCAATTTAAGATAAACTCAAAATAAGAAAGGAAGTTTTTGGAATCAAAAATAGCCGTTAGTCCCGGCTATTTCTATATTTAAAGCCCCGCAACATCTAGAAAGAATCTTTAGGAAAAACTTCCAAGTGGTTGTCCGCACATACCCGCCACGGCGAGTACAGATATAGGATTTACCCAAAAAACAAGTATAGTCCAAGATCTAACCAGATAATCACAGGGCTATTTTATTATACCATATAGCAAAATAATAAGTCAACCCCCGAGGGCTTCCGTTATCTGTTTGATTAAAGAAACTACTACTGGTGGAGGCATCAAGCTATAACAAGGAACTCCGTTATCATCCAAGACCTGCCAGGGCTTTTCAGTTATCTTTACCCTTCCCTTTTTCTCATCCCATTGATAACTATATTCTGGAGTAATTTCATAATCATCAACAAATTTTTTAGCTTTGTCCTTTGGAACAGAGTTTCTTAAAAGAACTTTGGGAATTCCATAGAGCGAAAAAGCCTGTTTTATTAGTTTTTCATCTGTCTTTAATCTTTCCTTAATCGGCTCTATCCCTAATGCGTCACCTTCTTTTTGAACCATTCTTGCTCCTTGACAATCAGAATCATCGCAGATAAGATGAAACTTTTTTTCTTTTTTATCATATTCAACTTTCTTTGTCGGAAGAAGTTTTAAATTCCTTGAAGTTTGGCAAAGAGGACAAACCACTCTATACTTTATTCTTTCATCAATTACTGCTTCCGGAACATCAATAAGCACAAAAATATCGGGGTCTTCCCGATAATCAATTAAATCTCTAAAAAATAATGAATAAGCAACCTGACCTAAATCTCTGGGAAAGCCGTCAATAAAAAGAACTTTTCTTCCTCTTTTTGCTATTTCTTTTTTTACCAAAGCCAAAATTAGCTCAGAGGGCAAAAGGGTTTTGGTGCTTCTTTTCTCTAATGACTTAATTATTTCTTCTAAAGGTATAAATCCCCGATAATTTTTCTCCAAAAAAGAAATTAACTCTTTCCTTTTCTTTTTATCTTGTACAACTTCATCAAACTTGCGAACCATATCCCCAATAGAGAAGTGCTCTACCCTATCTTTATCAACCACTTCTTTAAACATTTTGGCATAAGTTCCTTTGCCAGAATTCTTTTTGCCCAAGAGATAAGCAATAAAAGTATTCTCTTTTAAGTATTCTCTAAGTTTTTTAATTTCTTCTCCAGCTTTGAAATCAAAATAGGCCTGACGTTGCTTAAAATCAGTCAGGTCAAACTTCTTTGAAGAATTATTAACTTTAGTTTTAAAAATTGGAAACTCTAAATTTCTCATTGGATTTTAAAATTGTTTCCATCAGAAACAATTTTTATATCTCCTAATTCTTTGGTTATTAATACTTGTATACCAAATTGATTAAGATTTGCCAAGACCTCAGGGTGTGGATGATTCCAATTATTCTCTCCAACACTGATAACAGCAACCTCAGGAGAAACTGCTTCTAAAAACTCTAAACAACTTGATGTCTTGCTTCCATGATGGGCTACTTTCAATATATCTGAATCAACAATTAATTGCTTTTCTATTTTCTTTGAAATGTCTCCAGTAAATAGAAAAGAAACATTATTAAAAACTAATTCAGCAACAATAGAGGTATCATTGCTGTTTTTAAATTCCTGACCTTCTAAATTCTCAAACGGATAAAGAATGGAAAGATATATATTTTCAGATAAATCTATTTTCTGATCAGCCTCAGCTATTATTATATCAGCCCCCTCTTTTCTAATCAATTTCTCCCACTCTTCCCACTCAGCAGTATCCCTAATAATTCCTGTCCATAAAATATTTTTTACTTCATATCTTTTTAAAACTTCAAGCAAGCCAAAGAAATGATCATGCTCCGGATGAGTTAAAATTATCAAATCTATACTTCTATCATAAAAAGGCATTTCTTTTGCCAACTTCTCTAAAACAGTTAAATCAGGTCCTCCGTCAATCAAAACCTGATGCCTATCAGGCGTTTCAACAAAAATGGCATCTCCTTGGCCAACATCAAAAAACACTACTTCAAGAAACCTCGGTTGACTCAAATCCCAAACAACAATCCAAGCAACAACATTCAAACAAACCAAAATCCCTAAAACAACCCAAACTAATTTTTTTTGTCTAAACATCTACCTTCTTTAACTAAACAGCCCCGGCAGACGGGGCTGTGGTTCGAAACGAAACTCCCTAATCCTTCTTTCCTAAAATTCGGAACATCTTGGTGCCGCAATTTGGACAAGTGCCGGTGAGAGCTCTCCTTTTTACCTTACCTTTTCCTTTCATTGCTACTTCTCTTTCATTTTGTATTTCTCTTTTTGCTTTACATTTAACGCAATATCCTTGCATAGTAATATATTTTGGTTAGCAATTTTTAAAACCGACCTTTAAGAGTTTAATAAAGTTATTCACACCTTTATTATATATATTTTACCTTAATTTAAGCAAAAACAATAGTCAAGCCCTTAATACCGATTTGGTCTGAGGGTAATTTGAAATAATGCCGCCGCCTAATAATTCCTGGCCTTTATAAAAAACTACTGACTGGCCAGGGGTGACTGCTCTCTGGCCTCTGGAAAAAACTACTTTTATTCTACCATTCTTTTGTTTTTTAATAGTAGCTGAAACCTCGCTATGACGATAACGAATCCTTGCTTTCACCTTCAAGGGCATTTTTGGCTCTTTGTCTGAAACCCAATTAACATTTTTAGCAATTAGTTCTTTTTTATACAAGTCCTTTTTGTTTTTAGTGATGATTAAAACATTCTTTTTTAAATCTTTATCTAATACATAAAAAGGACCCTTAGGAAGTTCTATTCCCTTTCTCTGGCCAATAGTATAAAACCACAAACCTCGATGTTGTCCAATTACCTTGCCTTTGTTATCAATAATCTTGCCTGGTTCCAGCTTAAGATGCTTTTTTAGAAAATCTACTGTAGTCGTCTGAATAAAGCAAATTTCCTGGGACTCTGGAATATCTAAAACAGGCAATTTAAATTTCTTTGCTAATTCCCTAACTTCAGTCTTTGTATAATCTCCAATTGGGAATAAAATTTTCCCCAATATTTTTTGGTCCAATTGCCATAAAAAATATGACTGATCCTTTTCTTTATCTTTGCCTTTTAATAGTTTGTTTCCCTTTCTTCTAACGTAGTGCCCAGTTGCAACGTAATCAGCTTCCAGAGATAATGCCTTGTTTAGCAAAATGCCGAACTTAATTTCTTTATTACAAACCACGCAAGGATTAGGAGTTCTTCCTTTTTTATATTCTTTTAAAAAATAATCCACAATTCTTTTTTTAAATTCTTTTTCAAAATTAAAGACATAAAAAGGAATACCTAACTTCTTAGCTACTCTTTTGGCTCTTTTTTCATCAAAACTTGGCCATAACTTCATAAAAACTCCAACAACATCAAAACCATCTCTTTTTAATAGAGCCGCTGCCACACTTGAATCAATACCCCCAGATATAGCAATTATTACTTTTTTAGTTTTTTTTCTCATTTCACTAAATATTTTTTAAAATCCTTTATTAAAAATCGCAATTTGCGGTGGGACCAGTAGGAACCGGCGTAATCAATGCCAATTCTTTTTGTTGCTAAGATTTGAGATGGTTTAATTTTCTCGCCGCGATCTTCCAACCAAATTCTTTTGCTTTTCGTTAAATCCTCTCCATAAAACGACTTATCTAATTTTAAATAACGGCAAAGCTTGCCTGGTCCATTAGCTGAAGAAATTTCACCTTCTTCAGGTTCTATGGCACGAATAAGCACACACTCTGGCTTTTCCTTTTTGCTGGTGGAAATATTCATTTGCCAGTACATTCCATAGACCAAATAAATATAAATATGGCCGCCGACAAAATATTCAGCCCTGTTTCTTGGCGTTATTTTCCCTCCAAAAGCATGAGAGGCCTTATCTTGGGGACCAATATAAGCTTCGGTTTCTATAATTTTCCCAACCAGTTTTTCTCTGCCAATTTTCCTAACAATATACTTACCCAAAAGTTCTTTGGCTACCTCTAAAGTTGGCCTTACGTAAAAACTTCTGGTTAATTTTTTTATTTCATCCATTTTTTATATCTTTTCTCTATTTCTTTTCTCTCTTTTTCTATTTTCTGGTGTCTTTTCTGAAGTTCTTCTGGAATTTCTTTTTTATTCTTTAATAAATAATCATAAATTGCTTCAGACAAAGCATCAACACCAAGTAATGAACAATGATATTTTAGAGAGGGCAATCCTCCTAATGACTTTACAACTTTGTTACTGTCAATCTTTAGTGCCTCTTCCAGGATTTTTCCTTTCGCCAAATCAGTAACAACACTACTGGTGCTAATTGCAGCCACGCAGCCAAAAGTCTCATACTTTATATCCTTAATTCTATCTTTCTCTACTTTAATATAAAGCCAGAGGACATCGCCGCAAACGATGTTCCCCACTTTTCCAATGCCAGAAGGATTTTTTATTTTTCCGTAATTATGAGGACTTGAAAAATGCTCAATAACTTTTTTTGAATAGGGACCAGATTTATTCATGTTTAAATGGTGAGATTTTTCTTAATTTCTTAACTATCCCAGGCAATACCTTGATTAAATAATCAATATCTTTTTCTTTTGTCCATCTGCCCAAAGAAATCCTTAAAGAGCCGTGAGCTTCCTGGGGTTTTAAGCCGATTGCCAAAAGAATATGGCTTGGTTCTAATTTTGCAGAAGAACAGGCAGAGCCGGTTGAAACAGCAGCTCCTAAAAGATCAAGTTGGGTAACTAAAGATTCCCCTTCAATAAAAGAAAACCAGAAATTAGCATTATTTGGCAATCTTCTGGTAGGGTGACCGTTTAAATGAGAGTTTTCTATTTTAAGAACATTTTTTATCAATTTATCTCTTAACTTAGTTAATCTCTGGCTTTCTTTTTTCATTTCTTTTTTACAAATCTCACAGGCCTTAGCAAAACCAACAATTGCCGGCACATTTACTGTTGAACCCCTCAAACCCATTTCTTGGCCCCCACCGTGTAAAAGAGGCTCAATTTTAGTTCCCTCCCTAACAAATAAGCAAGCTGCTCCTTTTGGCCCATACATTTTATGAGAGCTGGCTGTCAATAAATCAATGTTCATTACATCAATAGGAATTTTTCCAAAACTCTGGACAGCATCAGTGTGGAAATAAACTCCTTTTTCTTTGCAGATTTTTCCAATTTTCTCAATTGGCTGAATAGTACCAATCTCATTTGAACCATGAATTATTGAAACTAAAATCGTATCTTTTCTTATTGCCTTTTTAACATCCAAAGGATTAACTAAACTATATTTATCAACCGGTAATCTGGTTATTTTAAATCCTTGTTTCTCCAACCAATTTGCTGTTTCCATAATACAAGGATGCTCAATTTGGGAAATAATGATGTGGCGGCCTTTATTACGATTCGCAAAAACTATTCCCTTTAAAACAAGATTATTACTTTCAGTTGCAGAACCAGTAAAAATTATTTCATTTGGTTTAGCACCTATTAGATTTGCCACTGCTTCTCTGCTTTTTTCCAAAGCAATTTTAGCATCCTGGCCAAAGCTATGAAGAGACATTGTGTTACCAAACTTTTCAATAAAAAAAGGTTCCACCACTTTTTTCACGCGAGGATCTACTGGAGTTGTAGCTGCGTAATCAAAATAGATTTTTTTATTTTTTCTTGCCATTTTTTTTAATTAAATCTGCTAAAGTTACAGAATCTAAAGTGGATTCTAAAGAATCCTGGACTTTCTCCCAAACACTTTTCGCTGAACATATTCTTGCCATTTGGCATCCTGCGCAACTAACTGGCACCGTGCTCTCCAAAACCCTAACAATCTCCCCTGCTGTAATATTTTTTGGCTCTTTAGCCAAAAAATATCCCCCTTGAACACCTTTCTTAGCTTTTACCAAACCTGCTTTTTCTAACTCTGAAATTATCTTCTCTAAAAAATCAAAAGGAATCTCTTCTTTTTCAGAGATTTCTTTTATTGGACAAACTTTATCTTTCAGAGCATTCTTTGCCAAATAAACCATTGCCCGAACTCCATATTGTGATTTCTTTGAGATTTTCATAATAAAAACCGACTAATTTCGTCGGTTTTAGTATAACAAATAGCAAGATACTATGTCAACCTGTTTTACTCAAACACTATAAATATCTATGAAGATACCTACAAGCAGCGCTATAACGGAAAGAATAAAAATAACTGCTGAATTCCATCTCGATTTTGAGGTCAAACTAGTTTTAACCAAATAATGAAGAGCCAACTTCTTTTGGGAACTAATACAATCAGCCTTATCTACAGTCTCAATCAATTTATAATCTTTAACTAAGTTTGCTCTTTTTCTGGCAATATTAAAACGATGACCAAAATAAAGAACAAAGCCAACAGTACCAATATACCAAGCAACTTTTACCCATAAAGGACTATACCAGTTTAATATAATAATTATCCTGTATGCGATAGTAGCGGTTATGCCTGCCCAAAAGAAGAACAAACGGACAGGTTTAGGATTCGGTTCTATAACTTTTATGAGTTTTTTCTTTCTCATATTATCTCATTATATCAAAAAACCGCCTTTTTGGCGACAATTCAGCTAACAGCAAAAAACAAATAGCTACTAGCTAAATATCCTGCCTTGGCGGTTGATTTAAAAAAACAGGACACTTAAGAGGTTCTCGCTGCTAACCACATTAGATAATTTCAGATTAGTAGATTGGAGGCAGATCAAAACTTGCCAAAACCAGGACCTGCCGGACTTAGATACTCAACTCCGTGTTCGCCTGTGCAGGTATCGTTGTATATACTTTCAACTATAGCAAATGATCCCCAGATAACCTCTCCTAATTCTGTACCATCAGCTAAATACCAAACATTATCTATCTTTTCGGCATCGCTGGGCACGGCTAAAATCTTGACAAAATAGTTCCAGGAACAGGACTGCTCACCCTCTTGATATAAACCGCTTGTATGGTTTGTCAACCAGGCGCCAGAGCCAATATAACTATCATATCCATAATGACGGTCTAAAAGATCATCACTGTCACAATCTTTTTTCGCCAACCAGGGATCATTCCATTTCATCATCAATCTATCATCTCCATAATGCTCTTGACACCACTCGTAGTAAGCACCTCCGGGGCGGTACATTGGGTGGTAATCACAATACATGCCGTTAAACATATGCGCCTGGTAGTTATACCCCCACTCACTGTAGCCGGTGTTTATCAACTCCCCATCAGGGGTATAAATTAAACCATCTTGTATAGTGGCACAGACACTCCCTTTGCCTAGCTTCCCTGGTAATATCTTAGCTAGCATATCTCGTGTCAAAAACTCATTAAATAGCACCACAAGGTTAACTAATAAAACAGCGACTAGCAAACCGAATATAAGAAATGGGTATTTTTTTATCATAGAATAATTTATTTAATAAAAAGTGTCGACCTTTTTTGAAATAATTATTTTATCCTCGTTTAAAATTCTATTCCGGCCTTCTCCTGATTAAGTAAAAACTAATTTATTAATATATTCTATTATTATACTAAAAAAATCCTAAAAACAAAACCTGAAAAGTTATAATGAGCCCTAAATGGCTCCGGGGGATGGACGATGTTAGAACCTGTCTTATAGAGAAATTAGAATTAGTCCTGCTATGATTCCAACTATTCCAAAAGCTTGATTTAAAACTATTCTCTCTTTTAAGAATATCCTTGCTAATATGATGGTCACTAATGGGAAGGAAGCAGCAACAGGAGCAATGATTGAAGCATATTCCCCTTCTACTCCAAAACTGTAGCCAAAGAAAGCTACCATATCTGAAAAACCAACTAAGAAGAATAAAGCAAGAAGAGACAACTGAAGCTTTACCTTAAGAGATTGCTTGATAAGCATTGCATAAATGACTATGAACATTATTCCAAATAACTTTAACCCGAATACCGGAAGAAACCAGCCAAAGGTCTTACTGGGAATAACTATTAAGAATAAGGAAAATCCCCAAGCCAACATAGCAATAAGTCCTTCCTTTATCCCACCAAGAAGAGCAAGTTTTCTTACTTTCAGCAATTCTTTTAAGTTTATGGAAACTAACACAACACCAATGATCATTAAAATAATAGCTGCTATTTGGTTCGTTTTTAAAACTTCTTTTAAAAATACAAAACTTAAAATGACAGTAATCATCGCCCACGAAGCTCCTATCGGACTAACAAGCGAAACCTGTCCTTTTGTAAACCCCTTGTAAAAAAATAAGGTACCCACCATATACAAAAATCCAGCAGGCAAAATAAAAACGAGGAACTGAAATACATTATTTATATTAAGTGTTGGGAGTTTTATTAAAAGGTAAACAAAAGCAATAGAGAAAGCAAAAAGTTGTGTCCAAAAGTAAGTTATGAGATAGCCAACTTTTCGCGAGGACTTAGCAGCTAAAAAATCTGACGTCCCCCAACCAAACATACTTAATAATCCTGATAAAATACCCATACATCAATTGTATCAAAAAATCGCCTTATTGGCGATTTTCTATGCCTCTCGGTCTCTCGAACCGAGCACTAGCCTGCTCCGGGGATGGTACAATATTAGAACTTGGTTTATGGAGGGGTTTCCTGTTGTCGAATTAATTATTCTGAAAAACTCTAATCCGTTTTCACAACCCTAGCAAGAGCAATCCTTTCAATTTCAAATACTTTTAAATCAAGGTCTACTAATTTCATATAACGTTCCTGAACCTCCTCTCTTCCAATATCTTCAATAAGAGAAAGATTATATTTTGAAAGATAATCGCGCATTTCAGCTGGGTCCAGGCCATAAATAAACATCTTAAATCCTTTAACCAGCCATTTATACATGCTCTTTTCTGTAGCCCCCCTGAGGTTTTTACCCTCAATGAAACTTTTTAGAATATAGGTAAAGACAATTTTACTGCCAGGAGCAGCCTGTGCTACATATTTTAATATACTATCATTGGCTTCTTTTAAAATATATTGCGTAACTCCTTCCGAGATAAAAAGCGTTTTAGAGATTAAATTGTATCCTGCTTTTTTTAATTCAGTATCAAGACTTTGCTTCTCAAAATCAACAGGAACATAAACAACGTGATCTGGAAGTTTTCCTAATATTTTCTTTATTTTTTCTTTTTTCTTTTTTATTATAGATGGATAATCCACTTCAAAGTAACGTATATTTTCTATACCGGGAACATAATAAGCCCGGCAGTCCATTCCAGCACCAAGGTTGACAACTGATTCAAGATCCTTTTTTGCAATACTATTTTTTAATACGTCATCTATATAACGAAAGCGGCAAAAAAACCAACCCATTTCTTTCAATTTTACAATGGCATCATTTATTTTAGATGAATGCTGGAGAAATATAAAAAATTTGTAAAAAGGCGACAATAATTTTTCAGAAAATGGATCTTCAAAAAGTCGTTTTTCTTTCGGATACAACATTCCTGTAGCTCTTACATAAGCAACACCCATAGCTGTATTGATTGCTTTCATAATATTAATAATAATTAATATCTTCTTTCATCCTACCAAAAAATCGCCATTGTGGCGATTTTTGACGCGTCTCGGTCTCCCGAACGCCTCACTAGCCTGCTCCGGGGACAGGACTCGAACTCCTACTCGTAACGGAGGGCATCGACCGGGTTGAGCTTTGAAGCAGAACGAGCTGGTAAATATCCTGCGATACAGCCAATTAAGAAAGAAAATGTTAAGCCAAAAAGAACAAGTTGGGGACTAATTGAAGCCTTTAATAGAAAGAGATTTTGGGTTTGGCAATAAATTTCCACCATTTTAGCCAATCCCAATCCTAAAACTATCCCTCCCAATCCGCCAACCAAACCAAACATACCAGATTCAATTAAAAAGATAGCAATTATAGTTTTCCTTCTCGCCCCAACTGCTTTCATAATTCCAATTTCCCGAATCCTTTCGTGAACTGAAGTATACATAGTATTCATTATTCCTATTCCTCCAACAACAATGGCTATTGAGGCAAACCCAAAAATTGCTACTTGTATCAAACCCATTACATTGCCAACTATATCAGTCATTTTCTCGCTGCTAATAACTGTATAAGATGGCAAGTCTTCTCCCCGTTTCCTCTTTCTGCTTTCTTCAAGATTTTCTTTTATGTTTTCCACTACCTCGTCGGCTGAATAACCGGGTTTAATTTTAGCCATAGCCATTTTAGCCCCTGTTCTCTCTCCGGTAATTTCTCGGTAAATATCTAAATCTATATAAACCTGAGAGTCGTCTTGCTTGCTCCCTACAGATTTTAATACTCCGACAACTTCAAACTGCTTTCCTTTGAGAGTAATCTGAGTTCCTGTTTTCATTCCGGGAAAAATTTCTTCGGGCACTAAAAAACCAACGAAAATTTCTCTTTTTCCAGGAGTTGGCCAACGTCCTTCTACTAATTCAAAGCCCATATCAGTTTTAAATATATCCAAGCTTTCTCCCAAGGGAATTCCGCATAATAAAACTGTTCTTTTTTCTCCTTGATATCTCATTGCCTCCCCCCTATAGGTCATAGGAACAACAATATCTACTCCTTCCGCTTTTTCTATCGCTTTAATATCATCATCAGTTAATTCTAATCCTCCGACCATCATGCTTACTATATCAGTAATCTCTCCAGGCATTATCATAATTAAATCCTTGCCCATCATCCTTAACTGGGTCATAACTGCTGTTTTTATTCCTTCACTTAAAGAAAGTAACGACATTATCAGAAAAACACCAATAACAACACCAATCATAGTTAACCAGCTCCTTAAACGCCTTTTTCTTAAACTCCTTATAGCAATTTTGATATATTCTTTTATTGCTTTTCCCATAGAACTTTTCCAGCTGTTTTATGATTAGCAACTATTTGTCCATCCTTAATATTAATTACCTCTTCAGTGTATCCTGCGATATGAGGATCGTGAGTTACAACAACAATGGTCTTTTTTTCTTTTTTATGAAGGTCAATTAAAATCTCCATAATCATCTTTCCAGTAGTAGAATCTAAGTTCCCAGTAGGCTCATCAGCAACTATAATCTCAGGGTCATTGGATAGAGCTCTGGCAATAGCAACTCTTTGCCGTTCTCCACCAGAAAGCTCGCCAGGCCTATGGAAAATTCTTTTTCCTAAATTTATAGAGGCGAGTAATTTCTTTGCTCTCTCTACTCTCTTATTTTCAGGGACGCCTTGAAAAATCATTGGAAGCATTACATTTTCAAGAGCATTAAGATTATGAAGCAAATTAAATTGCTGAAAAACAAAACCAACTCTTTGTCCTCTAATCTGGGCAAGCTCATCTTCAGAAAGTTCTGCAACATCCTGTCCTTCCAAAAAAACCTCACCTTTAGTGGGAACATCTAAACAACCGATAATATGCATAAGGGTTGATTTCCCAGAACCAGATGGTCCCATTATTGTAACAAAAGCACCTGGAAATACTTCCAGGCTTATTCCCCTTAAAACAGTAAGTTCTACCTCTCCTAACTGGTAAATTTTCCAGACATTCTCTAATTTTATC
The DNA here is from genome assembly GCA_020148045.1 of Patescibacteria group bacterium. NCBI lineage: Bacteria > Patescibacteria group bacterium. The sequence goes on along the minus strand of JAHCRG010000006.1, from coordinate 43,507 downwards.
AATGGCTCTGCCATAGATTTTTTATTCAATAACAACTTCCTCTCCTTCGCTTAATCCAGAAATAATTTCAAAAAACTCGTCTCCTTCCAAGCCGATTTCTATTTCTCGTTCTTTAACCTCGCCGTCCTTAAAAACCTGAACTATTTTTTTGCCATCCATTTTCTTTACTGCCCTTTTTGGAATAACTAATACATTTTCCTTTTTATCACTTTCAATAATAATGTCAGCTGTCATGCCCGGTTTAATCCCCTCCTTGGTTTCCTCAAAGTCAATAGTTATTCCATAATAAACTATTCCTCCAATCAACTTTTCTGCCGGGTCAATTGAAATTACTCTGCCTTTTAAAATCTCATCGGAAAAAGCAGCCAAAGTAATCTCTACCGGATTATTAACTTTAACGTCAACAATATCTTCTTCATAAATATCTACTTCTATTTGAAAAGGGCCGACCGAGAGAAAAGAAATTACAGAATCGGTTGGCTGAACTACTTCTCCTTCTCTTTTATTAATTTTTATTATTTGCCCCCCATTAAAACTTTTTAGAACAGCTTCTTGAATTTTATTCTGCAAAAGAGAAACTTTAGCTTGAGCTTGGCTTATTTGCGCTTGATATAAACCGCCTTCTTGTAACTTGTTTTTAATTAAAGAACTTTCCGCTTCAGCATTATTAATATTGGTCTCGTTAACAATTTTAGTTGTTGAAATAGTTTGCTGGGCATTAACAATATCAGCGATAACATTAATTATGTTTGTTCTTTGAGTATCTAAAGATGTTTTGTCAGTGGTTGAAACAGAACTGCGGTAAGCTTCGCTTTCTGTAATATCTCGAACTATTTCTAAGGAATTACTCACCGCCTCTAATTGCTCTTTTACTTTAGAAAGGATTAAATCAATATTCTCCTCTTGGGGGTTGTTTTTAGCATCATTAACATAAGCTTCAATCCTCTCTAAATCACTCTTAATTTTATACTTTTCTTCTATTACTTCTGTTGATTTTTCATCAAAGGAAGTAAAATAATCTCGCTGAATTTCATAAACTGCATTATAGGCATCGTAAGTTTTCAAATAAGAATCATCTAAAACATTAAGAGCATCCTCACAAGCGCTATTTAAATCTTCCTCAGCATCAGCTTTTACATCTTTTAAATTCTGTTCAGCATTTTTAAGAGAAATCTCGGTATCTGTTTTTTTTGCCCGGGCTACTTCAAGAGCAGCCTGAGCTTCAGTTAGTTCAATATATAACTGACTCGTATCAAGTTTAGCCAGCTTCTGGCCAGCTTCAACATTATCTCCAACTTTAACATATATCTCATCAATTCTTCCTGAATTCTTAAAACTAAGATTTATCTCTTCTGAAATTTTAACTGTTCCAGTTTCTGAAACTTCTTTTAAGACCATACCTATAACTACTTTTTCCAAAGCAAATTCTGGCTCTTCGTCTTTAATGAAAAACTGGTAAATAATAACACCTAAAACAACGACGATAACAATTATTAAAATTATTTTTTTACTCATAGTTTTATTAAAATTACTTGTAATATTCTATTTTATAATTTTCAAAATAAAAAAACAAGCCCTCACTACCAAAATTTTGGTGTGAGGGCAAACCCCAATTTTATAATCAGGGCTTTAAATCTTTTCTCGTTAAACGTCTGTAAAGTTCTCGATATCTGTTCCATGTTCCTGCAACAATAGTGTCAGGCAATCTTGGCCCAGGAGGAGTTTTATCCCATTTGCCATTCTCGCAGAGCGTCTCTAAATAGTTACGGACAAACTGTTTGTCAAAGCTTACCTGGTCATGACCTGGTTCATATTCATCAACAGGCCAAAACCTACTGGAATCTGGAGTCAATACCTCGTCAATAAGGAGAATTGTACCATCAACTCTACCAAACTCAAACTTGGTATCAGCAATGATAACACCCCGCTTCAACGCAAAATCATGCGCCTTTCGGTATAGATTTATGCTTCTATCTCTCAAGCTTTCTGCTAGGGATCGATTAGCTAATAACTTACAAACATCTTCAAATGTAATATTCTCATCATGGCCAGCTTGAGCTTTAGTTGCTGGAGTAAAAATTGGTTCTGGCAATTTGTCACATTGCTTTAATCCTGAAGGAAGCTTAATGCCACAAATCTGACCTGTCTTTTGATACTCTTTCCAACCACTACCAGCTAAGTATCCTCGGACCACACACTCAACAGGTAAGGGCTCTGCTTCTCGACAAACCATAACTCTGCCTTCAAAACATTCTCTTTGAAACTCCTCTGGAAGACGATCAAGCTCTGTACTCACAAGATGGTGCGGCGAAGCCACAGACTGAAGTTTTTGCAGCCAGAACTTAGTAAGTGCAGTCAGTACTTTTCCTTTATCAGGAATACCATTTTCCATAACCACATCAAAAGCCGAAATCCGGTCAGTGGCAATAATAACTAATCTGCCATCTCCGAGATTATAAATATCTCTAACCTTACCCTGTCTGCGTTTGTGTCCTGAAACCATTGTTCTTATTATTATCGTCTGCTTCATCTCTATCTCCTTTCTAATTCAATTATTAAAAACTCAAAGAACTATTAGTTAATGAATTATCTTAGCAAATTTCCAAACTTTGTCAAAAAATTTGACAAACAATATAAAATTTTCTATGGTTGAGTATCGTATGCGAACTCCGCACCAGAACAACTTCGGTGCGGGGCAAGTAGCTCATTGACAATATTTTTTGGAAAATCAGCCTACGGCTGACCAACCATAGGTTGGGAAAGGAGAAAAGATATGATTGTTTCACGTTTTCGAACTTCAAAACTTTGGGAGATTGAAGAACAGTTATGGTTAAAAGATCTTAAGAAAGAAGTTTCGCCATTAATTGAAGGGGTTAAGATTGAACGAAGATTCTATGTTGATTCTAAGAGGCCCTTTAGGTCCGGAGAATTAGAGCGCTTGGAAGGGCTACTGCGTGAGACTTTTGAACCAGAAAAATTCGGAAGTCAGACCAGATTAGCTGAACCAGTATTCGAGGCTGGTCCTCGTTTAGCCTGGGTTTCTCCCCAAAGCACCAGCGCAGTTTCTATCTGCCATGCTTGTGAATTAGACTTAGTTACCAGAATAGAAACTAACCGACGTTTTCAGATTACAACCAGAGGGAATTCTCTTCTTACTTCTGCCCAACGGAAGCAAATTTATGCCTTGATTCATGACCGAATGACAGAACAAGTTTATCCAGAGCCAGTAACCAGCTTTGAGATAGATGTAAAACCAGCACCAGTTCAGCTAATTCCTCTTCTGGAAAAAGGAGTCAAGGCTATTAAACAAGCTAATGAGCAGTTAGGCTTAGCAATAGATGAACAAATGGCAGAGTATATCCATCAGTACTGCAAAAAGATAGGGCGTAATCCTACTGATGCTGAATTGTTCATGTTTGGCCAGCTTAATTCTGAGCACTGCCGGCATCACCGTTTCAACGGAAAATATATTATTGACGGCCAAGAAATGCCCGACACTCTTTTTGGCATGATTAAGGCAACGACCGAAGCAAATCAAGCTAATGTCCTGGTTGCCTATACTGATAATGCTGCTGTGCTTTCCGGGAGGCCGGTAACAGCACTTGTGACATCAGACCCTACCAGGCCCTCGCCTTTTGCCTGCCGACCCATAAGCTCCTGCATTCTTGCCAAGGTCGAGACCCATAACCATCCAACAGCTATCGACGCCTATGATGGTTCAGCAACCGGTCTCGGGGGTGTTATCCGCGATCCAATGGGTACTGGCAGAGGAGGCATCGTGACTGTTGGTTTAGCTTGTTATTATGTAGCCAATCTCTTTATCCCAGATTATATTTTACTTTGGGAAAAAGAGTATGCGTCCCATCCCAAGCGTTTCCAAACACCTTTAGAGATTATCATCCAAGCTTCCAATGGAGCCAGTTACTATGGCAACATGTTCGGACAGCCAGTAATCTTGGGCTCTTTTACTTCGTTTGAACAAATGATTGGCAAAGAACACCATGGCTGGAGAAAAACTTGTATGGTGGCTGGGAACTTTGGCTATATTGACGAGAAACATGCCTATAAAATGAAGCCCGAAAAGGGGTATCCAGTTGTTCAGTTGGGTGGAGACAGATATTGGATTGGTTTGGGTGGAGGTTCTGGTTCAAGCAAAGATGCTGGTGCTCAAGAGGAAGAACTTGACTGGAATTCAGTCCAGCGGGCTAATCCGGAAATGGAAAATCGAATGAATGATGTCTTTCAGGCCTGCTCAGAATTAGGAGACGAAAATCCTATTGTCAGCACTACTGACTTAGGAGCTGGTGGTGAAAGTGTAGCCCTACCTGAAATTAGTTTTCCTGCTGGAGCCCGCTATGAACTCCGGGAGATTCCCTGCGGAGATAAAACCATGCCTGTCTATGTCTTCTGGTGCAATGAGTCCCAAGAGAGTATGGTAATGATTGTCTGGCCAGAGAGATTAGAAACATTGCGAAAAATCTGTCAGCGAAATCGTTGCCCAATGTATGTGGTTGGAGAAATTACTGGTGATGGGAAATTGGTGGTCACTGACCGCTCAGCCCCCGATGACGCACCTCGGGAGCAAAAAATACCCATTGATGTTGATATGAATTTCCTGCTGGCTAATTTACCTCAGATGACTATCAAGTGCCAAAAGATACTCCGCCAACTTAAACCACTTCAACTACCAGAAGGATTAACAGTTATGAAGGCCTTAGAGCGAGTTCTTCGTTTGCCAAAGGTTGCTTCAAAACAATTCCTAACTCGCAAGGTTGACCGTTCAGTAGGTGGTTTGGTTGCTCAGCAACAAACAGTTGGGCCCTGCCAACTTACCTTGGCTGACTGTGCTGTAACTGCTGATAGCTTCTTTGTAACTACTGGTACAGCAATGGCTATTGGTGAACAGCCAATTAAAGGTCTGGTTAATCCAAAAGCCGGAGGAAGAATGAGCCTAGGTGAATCTTTAACCAATCTGGTCTGGGCACTGGTTGAAAGCTTTGAGTCAATTAACTTTTCAGCTACCTGGCAATGGCCTTGCAAGCAGCCAGGTGAAGATGCCCGGCTTTATGAAGCAGTTAAAGCAACTAGCGGTCTCTGCCGTAAGTTGGGACTGCGAATTCCAGTTGGCAAGGATTCCGTCTCAATGACTGCCTGGACTACCAAAAATGACCAGAAACATCCTGTTAAGTCACCAGGCACTGTCCAAATGATTAGTTTTGCCCCCTGCCCAGATATTACTAGAGTTGTCACCCCAGATATTAAAATGCCGGGTCAAAGCAAATTGATGTTAATTGACCTTTCCAGGGACAAGCAGCGACTCGGGGGCTCAGCCTTAGCTCAGGTTCACAATCAGATTGGTAATCAAGCCCCTGATGTTGAAAATCCCCAAATTTTGCGTCAGGGATTTGAAGCGATTCAAGAGCTAATCAGGAGGGATTTAATCTTAGCTGGCCATGACCGTTCTGATGGTGGTTTAATAACCTGCCTCTTAGAGATGGCTTTTGCGGGAAACTGTGGTTTGTATATTAGCTTTCGCAGGCCTATTTGGAAAACAAACATCCTACCTATACTTTTCTCAGAAGAGTTAGGCCTAGTCATTGAATATCTGCCCAAAGATGAAAGGAGAATCCTGAGATTCTTGCTAGGCCAAGGACTAGAGGGTTGCTGCCATATACTCGGACGTACCACTAATGATTATCAGATAAAGATTCATCACAAAGGTCAGCCTGTCTTGTCTGAAGATATGAGAAAACTTCGAAACATATGGCAAGAAACTTCCTATCGGCTGGATAAACTCCAAGCCAATCCGGCCTGTGTAGAAGCTGAAAGGAAAAATACTTATGACCGGAAAGGCCTTCCTCTAGAGCTTCGCTTTAAGCCCGAAGCAACCCCGGAGATAAAGATGAAAGTTAAGCAAGCAAAGGTGGCTATTCTCCGTGAAGTAGGCACTAACGGAGATAAGGAAATGGCTGGAGCTTTCGATGCTGCCGGTTTTGAGGCCTGGGATGTTACCATGACTGATTTGGTTGAAGGAAGAATTAGCTTGAATGATTTTCGAGGCATTGCTTTCTCAGGTGGCTTCAGTTACGCAGATGTTTTGGATGCAGGCAAAGGTTGGGCTTGGGTAATTAAGACCAACGAGCGAGTCCAAAAAGAGTTTGAAAACTTCTACTCTCGGCCAGACACTTTTTCTCTGGGTGTCTGTAATGGCTCTCAGGTTATGCCTTTTCTCGGTTGGATACCTCGGCCAGGCATTGAGCTAATAAAACAGCCGCGTTTTGTCCGGAATGAATCAAGAATCTTCGAATCGCGACCTATAGCAGTTAAAGTCATGCCCAGCCCAGCGTTAATGCTCCAGGATATGGAGGGCTCAGTTCTCGGTATCTGGGTAGCTCACAGCGAGGGTCGTTGTTTCTTCCCTAGCGACTCGATTCTTAAGGAGGTCCTGGAGAAAAACTTGGCTCCCCTTCGCTTCGTTGATGATGACGGAGTTCCCACAATGAGATATCCTTACAATCCCAATGGTTCAATCCTGGGTATTACTGCTTTGTGTTCACCTGATGGTAGGCACTTGGCAATGATGCCTCACCCTGAAAGATTATTCACTTTCTGGCAATGGTTTTATTGGTCAAGAAAATGGCCAAAGCTCAAAGTTTCCCCCTGGCTAAAACTTTTCCAAAACGCCAGAAAATGGTGTGAAGAACATTAATAGTATCAACGAAACACAATCTTGTTGATAAAAAAGCCCGTTTTATAAAACGGGCTTTCTTTAAATTTCAGTTGACAAATTTATCATAATAATTAAAATAGCATTGGAAAAAGAAAACTGTTCATTTATAATTGAAAGGGGTAGAAAATGAAGATAATCACAAAGGAATTTATTGTAACAAGAGACAATCCAAGCGAGTCTTCTTCTGAATCTTGGATTCGCCGTTGGCCTATAAAAGCAGAATTAAAAAAAACTGAGGGCCGGTGGTATTCTTCAAATGGAGTACGTAAAATAGACGAGATGGCCATTTATGAATTCAAAAAATATTTTGGCTTTACACCTCGAAAAGGATCAAGGGGAATTACAAGTATGACAATACGGTATCATTGAAAGGGATAAAAATGGCAAAGAAAAAAAGTGCTTATGCTCAAGCTGGCGTAGATTACAGTAAAATCGAAGCTTTTAAACGAGCAATGATAAGAACAGGAAAGCAAACATTAAGTTTTCCCAATCGACGGAAGGTCTTTATTCGTATGGATTTAATAGACCCCCATGGAGCTGTCTATGAATACCGGGGCAACCATCCTCACCTCTGGTGCAACACTCAGGAAGGTCTTGGAAATAAGAATTGGATTTCTGAATGGATGTATCAGTTTTCTGGCACAGGTAAAACTTTCTATAATGACATCGGCGTGGATACTGCCCTGATGGCGGTGAATGATGTAATTGCTCAAGGGGCAATGCCGGTTGTCTACACTGACGAAGTCGCTGCCGGTGATAGCGAGTGGTTTCAAGATGAAAAAAGGAGCGAAGATTTAGCTAATGGTTTTTTAAAAGTATGCAAAATGGTTGGTATGGCCCTACCCGCAGGCGAGTCTCCTTCTCTCCGTTATTTAATCAAATCTAAGCGACCCGTAAAAAGTGCTCCCTCTTTGAGTGGTTGCGTTACCGGGATTATTGCTCCATCCCATCGACTTATCACTGGAGAAAAATTGCAACCGGGTGATCATATAATCGGTGTTACGTCTTCGGGCTTACACGCCAACGGGATTTCGCTTGTTATCAAACGTGCTCTAATGCTTCCAGAAAAATTTCTTACCAAATTACCTGCCACTGGTAGGACGCTTGGAGAAGAAGCCCTTATTCCTACCAGGTCATATGTAGCTCTGGTTGAAGCGCTATTAGAAAACGAGATAGAAATCCATGCTCTTTTGCCAGGTACTGGTAGTGGTGTAAGCAAGATAGCCTTTGATAAACGGCGGCTCACTTACCGTATCCATACTTGGGTAAAAGAAATACCTCCTTTATTTCTGTTTATGCGAGAACTTGGGGTAGGGCTGGAAGATTGTCTTACAACTTTTAACTGGGGAATTGGTTACTACATGTTCGTGCCCCCATCTGCTGTAGAGAGGACTATTAATACTGGCGAAAAATCTAATTACCATTTAATTGATCTTGGTATAGTGGAAGAAGGTGAGAGAAAAGTTATCTTCGAACCCGAGGATATTACTTTACCTCCTCCTGGAGATTAATCAAAAAACTCGCTCCAAAAACAAAAAAGTAGTTTTCACCTACTAATCAAAAAGTAGAGACCCGGTCTCTACTTTTTTATCTGAATTGCCTTGCCTTTTATTAAGGCCTCTGTAATTTTTTTGTAAGCAGATGATAAAATCCTCTGGAAAGTACTCTGCGATGTTTTCATTTGCTTGGCACAATCAACCTGATCTAAATCTTTTATATTTTTTAATCTCAAAGCCTCTACTTCTTCAGTAGTTAATTCAACAATCTCCAAATGTCTCATTGGTACACCTCGAGGTTTAAAATAGGTTATATTTGGATGAAATCTAATTCTTCTACAAAGTCTTGGTCTTGGCATAATCAAAATTTAATGTTATTGTTTAAATAAGAAGGCTACCCTGGCCCCCCCTTAGGAGGAGCCAGGTTTACGGCCTTCTTTTATTTTTTTTGACCCTTTAGTTCAGTCAAACGTTCTTTAACTGCTCTTAATTCTTCTTCTAAAACTTCTGTTTCTTCTTTCAAAATTTCCGCTTCCTCTCTTCTGGTATAGAATCTTCTCCAGCCAAAGCCACGGCCATAGCCTCTGCCATAGCCCATTCCGCCTCCGCAAGGGCCTAAACCTCTTCCAGTCATAGGACCTTGACCCAAAGGACCAGTTTGGTCAAATCTTGGCATGTTTTTGTTCTACTTAATTTTGTAATCATAATTCCGACCTTTCTATTATGAGTATATACCCATAATAATACCCTGTCAAGACCCTAACCTGTTAATAACTAAAAAGCCGAGAGAATAACTCTCGGCTGTCTATAATTTTATAAAACATTTTTATATAATTCTTATCAATAACATTAAAGCTATCCCAAGCAGAAATACAAGAAAATAAATTATTGATTTTTTAAAACTTTCTTTATGCTTAATTTCAGGAATTAGGTCTGAAGAAGCAATGTAAATAAAGTTGCCAGCTGCAAAAGGTAAAAGGAAAATAATTGACTGACCGATTTTCTCTGAAAGCAAAAAGCCAACAATTCCTCCAAAAATTACAGCACTTGCTGAGAAAAAGTTTAAAAACAAGGCCTTAACTCTTTTAAATCCGCCGTAGACCAAAACTCCATAGTCCCCGATTTCTTGAGGAATTTCATGGAGAGCTACTGCCAAGGCAGTAACTACTCCAATTGGTAAGGCCACAACAAAGGAAGCTGCAATAATCAAGCCATCAATAAAATTATGGACAGCATCCGAGATCAAAATTAGATAAGAAAAAGGAGCTATTTCTGGATGCTGGGTTGCGTGGTGATGATGCCATCTGATAAACTGTTCTAAGATAAAAAAGATACAGAAACCAAAAATTAGATATAAGAATATTTTTAAAAGTGAGTTTTCTTCCAAGCCAACCTTTTCAATTGCCTCTGGAATTAAATGTAAAAATGCTCCCCCAATTAAAGCACCGGCAGAGAAAGCAACTAAGATTAAAAGGATTTTATTCAAAAGTTTTTCTTTTAAAAATAAAGTTACAGCTCCAATAAAAGCAATGATACTGATTAAAAATGTACTAATTAAGATATAAAATAAAACATTCATTTTAATTAAATTTTTCTAAAATCTTAAAATCTTTTTTTAGAATTTCTTTCATATTTGGGTTGTAAGTTGCTACTGCTGGATGATAAAGAGGGATTAGGGACAATCCTTCCTTTATTTTAAAAACTCTCCCATGAATTCTGCTAATTGGTTGAATCTCGTCTTTTAAGTCAAACTTCTCCATTAAAAATTTCATTGAATACCTACCCAAAGGACAAATGATTTCTGGCTTGATAATTTCAATTTGTCTCTCCAAATAAGGAACACAGGCTTCAATTTCTTCTTTTTGAGGATCACGATTACCTGGCGGTCTGTCCTTTAACAAATTCGTAACGTAAACATCTTCTCTTTTTATCCCTACCGATTCTAAAAGCTCATCCAAAATCCTTCCTGCTGCTCCACAAAAGGGATGACCGGTTTTATCCTCCTGAACCCCGGGTGCTTCCCCAACAAACATTATTTTTGCCTGATGGTTTCCTTCTCCGATTACTGGATAAGTTCTTGTTTTATATAAAGGACATTTTCTACAATTTATAACCTCCTCTTTAATTTCTTTTAGTTCTTGGTTTATGTTTTTCATAACAAAGCACCAAATCCAAAAAGATAATAAAATCCAAGTAGGAAAAGAATTATTGCTTCAGTTAAGGTAATCCAAGTTATTGCTTTGCTTGAAGCAAGCCAAACTTTCATTGTCAAGAAAGCAACCAGAAAAACAATAATTTCATCTAGCATGTAAAAGAGGAGAAAAAGAGCAATGTATAAAAGATAAAAAAGTCCAGGAAGCTGAGACTGGGATAAAATACCAGCAAAAACAACGGGAACCGCAGCTGAACAAGGAAATTCTACAATGGTAATTATTCCGGCAAATAAAAGTACACTTCCTAAGAGTAATAAAATACTTCCTGGTTCTTTAAGAAATTTTTGAAATCTTAAAGAAAATTTTGATATTATTTCTTTTCCTAAACCTACTTCACAAGTTGGGCCGTATTTCCTAAATCTGATAAATTGTCTTAAAAAATAAATCCCTGCTCCTATTCCTAAAAGACCTATTAAAATTTCCATAGTTCTCATATAAGGAACAAGAAAAGAGAAAATTTGATACCAAAGAACTATTAAAAATCCATAGACAATAGCTGTTGTCAGGATAAAAAGCCCACCGAAAAGCAAAGTTTTCTTTCTTGAACGAAGAGCTAAGACCAGGCCTAAAATCAAAATCAAAGCCCCTAAAGAACAAATATTAAAACCATCCAAAGTTCCTAAAATAACAGCTAGTGTAGGTAAAGAATACTTCCTGACATCTATTTCACCAATAATTGGGAGAGTAATTTTTTCTTTAATTTCTTGTTCTCTACCAGTAACACACTTTTCAATACAAGATTCTATTTCTTGGCTAATTATATTATCAAAGCCCAAGAAATAACGCTCACTAGTAAAAGTAATTGGGAATAAGCCCCACTCTTCTTTTGCTACCTCATATTCCTGATAAAATTTCTTTAATAACTCAATGCTTTCCCTTTTGGAAATATCAAATCTTTTTATCTCTATTTGGGGGTATTGCTGCTCCAACTCATTCAAGAACTTTTTTTCTTCAGCACAATAATGGCAGCCCCTGGTATAAAAAAAATTAATCTCAAGTAGATTCTCTTGAGCTAAGACAAAATCAAAAACACCAAATAACAACCCTAAAACAAAAATAGCGAAAATATATTTTTTCATAAATATAATATTTGATTATATATTATAACAGGTTTCAATAATTTTTAAAGAAAAAGCCCCTTGAGATTTACAAACCTCAAAGGGCCTTACTTTTTAGAAACGGTATGTTATGCCCGCTCCATATACAATTTCGGTCTTGCGATTGTCGGATAGCGAAGTAAAAGGGGTAATACCTTTTACAGATATCAAGTCAATTGTAGTTGATTTAGATATCTGCCAACTGAAACTGCAGCGGTATTCTCCAAATAGACCGCTATCGAAACCGCAAGCACCATCGTCAAAGAATAAATTAGCTTTCTGATTAAGCGTGAGTTTCGGAGTTATCTGCCAAGCATGTTTAACGCCGGGACGGACGTAAAACCCATGCCCAAATTCATCACCTTTTGCTGAATAAGGGAATCCAAACCATACATAGGGCGTTAAGCAATGTTTGTCAGAGATATCAAAGCCTTTACTTATTTCAAAATAAGGCTCGATTATATCACCGTGGGGTGATTTAAAAATATCAACCAAGTCAAAGTAGTATGCGCCGATATCTAAATTAACCTTTCCTACTTTTCCGCTCCAACCGACAATATAATCAATTTCGTCGCCATTGTCAGAGGACAAACCCGTTCCATCAAGCCCGGCAGAATGCCAAATACCCAGATAAAATCCTTTTGGCAGTGAAGCAAACAAATCAGTTTGAATAACTGGCTTGTCATGCAAAATGTTACCACCGCCCTCATTAAGATACTTTGAGTAAATCTTCGACGATAGGGTTACAGAAATATCTTGACTCTCATCACCAGCAAATACAACTCCTGTTACCCTAGTTAATAAGACAACCAACCAAATTATCTTTTTGACCGTATTCATTTCTTTTTCCTTTCATTGTTTGGTTAATGTTGACGTTAATTACACCAAACAGAGAGGAACGAGGGACACGATCAATACTATCTGGTTGTCTGCTGCGCCAAATCTCTTTTAGAAATCTTACAATCATTACCAGTAATGGAGGTTCAGGTAATCCAATCTCTGGGGGTATTCCCCACCTTTCAACTTGATGAGTGTCTTCACTGGTATCATCGTTTAGATTCTGTTCTGTCTCAATCTGATTCTCTGCCCGACAAAGTATTAATCCTGGACTTCTTATTCTCTTTTCCGAAGCTCTGAGACTAGAGGAAAGCAATAGATGAAGGAACAAAGTTGCCATTAGAGCCAAGAATAGTCCTCGTCTAAAACTACCTCTGTTTTGCTGACGGTATTCAGCAATCCATTGCTTGTAATAACTACTATTAGCAACTTCTCTGACTAATTTTGACTCTTTAGCACTGAAAACTCGGAATAGCCCCTTTAATCTACGGAGTTCTGCTTCTACTCTTATCTCACGGACAACATTGTAGGGATACTCATAGATGTAGAAGAACCATCCTAGAATTGCCAAAATGAACTTCTTTTTATCAGCAAGGATGGTTCCAAGAATGCTTTTGTATCTCTGGGCCATCCTTATCAGATAAAAGAAAAGGACTAAAAGCATCGAACGCAGGTAGAAGATTGTTGACCGAGACAGTACCCCTCGCAAGCTAACTTTTTCAATCGGAAAGAAGTTCTCCTCAGGCGTATTTTCTTTACGCCAGTTGTTATAAATGGAACAAGCCTTCTCCCATTTGTGCCATTTATAATATCCTTTTTTAAGGTTATCCGAAGCGAGCCCTCTCAATTGATCCACTTCATATTGAGGATAGAAGGTTTCACTAGAGTCCCTCTTTTCTTCGATTTCTTTCAAATCTTCAAAATATTTTTGAGGGCTGTAGGAAATTCCTTCTACCTTTGCTCTTTTTACTTCCTCTCCAGCAAACTCTAACAACTCTAAACTTTCTTGTTTTATCTTCTTGGTATCGCGGCTTACCAGAGATTCTGCTTCTCTCGCAAGAAATTCTTTCAGAGGAGAGAATAACGGAAGCGCCCATAACAACCACAGCGCAAGCAAAACTATCTTTAACATCGTATCGTATCTTCTGAGAATATGTTCTATCTTTTTCATCGTTTATTTCCTTTCTGTATATTCAGTTCCAAATTAACTTTTCAAAGACCACAATTATCCAAAATTATAGCATTATTGTTATTTTTTGTCAATAGCGCAATAAAAAACAGAGGACGGGCCTCTGTTTCTTTTGTTTACTGTTTATTGCTCACCGGGTTTTCTTTTTGCTGAAGTAGAAAATATAAATGATTTCCAGGATGGCCAGGGTATTCAAAATCAAGAGGATGATGAACCAGCCCATTTGTTTGTTGCGGGCTGATTTCCATAAAGCCACTCCCTTCCAGGGGAGAGTCCAGAGAGCTATTAATAAAAGAACCCATGAGTTTCCTAATATAAATTCTTCCATAGTTTCTATTTAATTTTTTAACAATAATTATCTGACCTTTAGTGCTAAAGTAACCTAAATTTATTAATTATCAGACCGAAATCATAACCCAAATACTCTGCTGCTTTTCGGCAAAAAACCATTCTGTCAGTAAAAATTTCAAAATATTCCACTATCGGAACAAAATTAGTATCAATTCTTAATGTCAAAGTAATCCTTTTTTTGTTTTTATCAATTTTTAGACGACTCAGCTTGGTGGCATAGTTAACTCTGTCGTGAATATCAGATTTTATTTCCTCCATAACCCTGGCACTCACTCTTGAGCGATGAACATCGGATTTATCGGCTAAAACAACAATAGCAGAAATTGGACTTGCAAAACTCACATCTTCTATCTTCTTATCATGATTGGCAATGGCCTGCATAATAGTTACTAATTCTTTTGGCTCAAATTTATCTTTAAAAACTTGTGAAAAAAGTAAAGCACCAAAATAGTTATGGTAAGTACGGCTCAAGAAATTTCCCATATCATGACAAAAACCGGCAATTGCCGCCAACTCTCCTTCTTCTCCACTCAAACCAATTTCTTTAGCAATTGTCCTTGCCCTATCAGCTACTAAATCGGCATGCCTAAAACCATGATCAGTATAAGAAAGAGCAGCCAGAACATTTTCTGTCCCTTTAATAAACTCTAAAATCTGAGGATTCTTTTTTACTTGGGCTAAAGTAATCATATTAAATTATTTTACCCCGTAGAGAAATTTTGAACAATAGTATTGATTGAGCAAAGCTCAATTCAAAATTCTTCTACGGGGTTTAACACAAAACAAACTTCCCGAGAACAGTTCTCGAGGAATTATCTTCTACAACACAAAGCCATATTTTATTCTTCTTTTTCTTCCTCTGCTTCTCCTTCTTTTTCTGGTTCTGCTGGGGTACAACCACAAGTCTCACACATATTTTTATTTAGTTACTATTTATTACTCCGACCGTTTTCTAATTCTTATTCTACCTTATTCTCCTAAAATAGAAAACTCAAAAATAAAAAGGCCCAAGAATTTCACTTGAGCCTTTGCTTGTTGGTGCTAAACGAGCGCAGATTCTACAGGAACATACAGGAGATGGTTAATGGCTGAGACTATGGCCTTGGCAGAAGCTAAAATAATATCTTGGTCAACTCCTCTAGCATAACCTATCTTACCGTCATTCTCCATACAAATAGTAGATAATCCCTTAGCCTCAACTCCCCCTGGCTCTGCAAAAATCTTAAAATCTTTAAGCTTTACTTCTCCTAAAAGAATTCCTTTCTCGAAAACAGCCCCCGTAATAGCCGTCCAAACCGAGGCAATTGGCCCACCTCCACTTCCAGTGGCTTCAAATTCAACTTCGTTTTGGGAAAGAACTACTGTAGCAGATAAAACATCATGCTCACGGCGATAATCAACCCTTTTTACTGTAATCAAGCCCTCCGCTGTTGTCTCTTCTTGAACAAGAACTTCCTGGACAAGCATATAGAGATCGCCATTATTAAGAGGAGCTTTTACTTGAACCAGGCTATCGAATCCTCTACAAACTAATATCAATTCGTCCTCTGACAACTCATAACCAATGCCCTCTAATCTTCCCTTCAAAACAGCTGTTTGTGCTTCGCTACTCATTTTTCGCTCCTTTCTTTAAAAAGATTCCTTTTCTTATTTACTTTTCAAGGTACAAAAACGAAAGAACCTCCTGGTTGGGAGGTTCAATGTTTAGAAATTAGTAATTAGAAATTAGAAATTTTTGTTAAACCTCCCAATCGGCTTCTCCAGCAAAAGAAGCAAGCCAAGTAAACCGATTAAGAGGTTATGATTATTCAATTTATTAGTTATATCTCCAAACATTTTTCTTTTTTCTATATTAGTCCATCAAAAACCTTTGTCAAGCCCAATAGCTATTTCTTTTGGTCTTCAATAAATTTTTCAATTGAGCGGTCAAAAGTTTTCTCTGCTTCTGAAGAGAAAAAACAAGCTGGGAGTTCACCCGTCTGCCAATGATATTTTATACAATCGCAACAAGTCCCTTTTCTGGGACAATTGGGATAAGTACAAGGACAATCTTTTAAATTTTCTTCCTTTTTACATTCCATAATTTTATTTAATTCCGAATTCTTTTGCTTTTTTAATTTGGGGTAATTCCCAAGGGTCAATACCTTTAAGGGAATTTCCTCTAAAGCTCTGAATTATTTTTATCCCTTCAACATCAATAGCAATCCTGCTTGTTGAAGCTAAAATTAAATTCGGCTCAGCAAGCTTGCCTTGTCCCGGTCCTTTATTAACAAAACACTTCCGAGCATCCATAATAACCAAATCAGGATGAATAATTTTGTTTAATTCTGCTATTTTCTCTTGAAGATGTTTTATATGAAAGTGAACCCGGTGAAAAGGTTTTATAAAGCCCATGGAAAGCTTCAAGCTCCCGGTAAACTGAGACAAAAAGTGAGTTTTCAAACAAGGAAGAAGAATCAATTTATCAGCTCTATCTAAATAATGAGTAATATAAACTCTTTTTAGATATTTACCATTTGGTATCTCTTTTTTTACCCAGGGTCTCTCATCAAAAACATAAACCCGGGGAGGCCTCTTCATCTTCTCCAAATCAAAGATTCTTAATTTCTTCATTACTCTCCGTGTGTTCAAACTCATTGTAGAAGAATCGCCAAGCAGCACCATCTTAGGCTTGTATTCGTAAACCAATTCAACTACAGTTTTCAAAAACTTAAAATCAGTGGAACCTGGAAAAGGGTCAGCAGTATTAAAGTTCGGCTTTAGCAAAACCACATCTCCTTTCTTGATAAATTTCTTAAACCCACTTACCCCATCCACTGCCTCCAAAATTGTCCTTTTTAAATTTTTATCAACTTTGACTCGCGAAACCTTGCTCATAATTTAAAATTCTACTGGCCATTTTGGCTTAAATCTTTTATTAGTAAGTTTAGCTGCTTTAATTTTCCCAATTATAAAAGAGTCACAGTGCTTATCATTACTCCCCACAGTGTATCCATTAAAAATATGACCTGGGCTTAAACGATCTTTTCCATAAACTAAATGTTCCCCTTCGTCACCTATATCAGTAGTTAAACTATATGGCTCAACTTCTCTCCATCCCTCAGGAGTATTTTCAGTTTTAGGATAATAAATCTCCACTGTCTCTATTTTCCCGGCAGCTTTGGCAATAATTTCTAAAATCTCCCTAAAATCTGTGTATTCCATATTATTTTTTAATTTCTCTTTTTAGCCAATTGAAATATTTTTTATTTGAACTTACGGGAATTTTGACGATGCAGGGAATTTTATATGAATGAACTTTTTCAACTTCTTTTTTAACTTTTTTAAAATTTGCCTTGGTTGTCTTGGCAATCAAAACAAATTCATTATCATCAATAATCTTCCCTTCCCACCAATATAAACTATTTATTGGAAAAATATTCGCACAAGCAATTAATTTCTTTTTAAGTAAATGCTTAGCTATCTTTCTCGCCTCCCTCTTTGTCGGATTAGTTATATAAACAAAAACAAAATCCATATAATTTACTATAATTTAATTTTTTGGTAATTATATTTGTCCAAAGTGGACTGGACATCAGAGTATTTTTTTCCAGCAAGAATACCTCCAGCAGCCCCTTTCTCTTGGGTAACGTCTGCTAAACAGAAATCCGGCATTACAAAGCTTGCCTTCTCTCCAACCGAATCAAATTCAAAATCTGCAGTTACCAGCCCTTCTAAATCATCTAAGTAAAAATCTATTTCTGCTATTTTATTATTTACAGGGTAAAAATAACGAATTTTTCTTAATCTCTTTCCCTCCATTACCGATAATTCATAGAATTCTTTCTCTGACAAAGAAATGGTTTGCTCTCCCTGTTCTGAAGAATCGTTTTCCACTGGTGATTTTTTAGTCATCTCAAAAACATCTCCCCTTTTTCGAATTCTCAAAATTGGATGTTCTACTGACTGAGGAATATAAATATCGAGAATCTCAATAGATTTACAGTTTTTTAAATTTTTTGGTATTTCTTTTAGTAAAAAAGTTCTTTCTAATTCTATTCCATACATTCATTCTACCAGAAAATCGCCTTTTGGGCGATTTTTTATTTCCTTCCAATAACTGCCATCATTGTTTTGATTTCTTTAAATCTATCCCTTCTATAAGAAAAATATTTATCGGAAAGACAGAAAGTGCATTCCGGACTGATTTCAATGTTTTCTTCTTTTATTCCTAAATTAATTAATTGAATTTTAGCTATTTTTTTTAGGTCTAAAAATAATTTCCCGTTTTTATTTAATAAAGCGTTTCCCAAATAAGGTTTAAATTCTACTAACAAATCTTCTTTCACTTCAAAATGGCATTGGGAAATCCCTGGCCCTATTCCAACTAAAATATCTTTTGGCAAACTACCAAAATTTTCAGCTATTTTCTCAACACTCAAAGTCAAAATATTTTGAGCCAAATTCCGCCACCCTCCATGAACCAAACCAATAATTTCTTTTTCCGGGTCAAAAATAAAAATCGGCAGGCAATCAGCCATTGTAATAGTCAAAAATAAATTTTTATCTGCTGTTATTAATCCATCGGTTTTTTCTATTGTCTTCCCGGCTTCCTCATTAGAAACAACCTTTACATTATTCCCATAAACCAAACCTGCTTTCACTGCCAATTTATCTTTAATCCCCAATTTTCCTAAAAATCTTTCTTTATTCTCAGGTGAAAATTTCATCGCTCCATCACTTTTTTCAGAAAGAACAACAATTAAATTAGCATACTCTTTAAAAACCTCAAACATATTTTTATCTAACTTTAGCGAAAAGATGATCGTCAAACAATTTCCTTCCTTTTTTAACTTCTTTTCTTAAAATTCCCTCCAATTTATAGTGGTTTTTCTCTAAAATCCTCATTGAAGCTTTATTAAAAGGAAAAACGCAAGCATAAATTCTTCTAACTTTTAGTTTCTCAAACCCATACTTTGTCATTTTTTTCAGGGCAAGGGTCATTATGCCTTTATTATGACATTTCGGAGCAAGCCAATAATGAATTTCTGCTTGATGACTCTCTATTTCTTTAAATCCAATTCCACCAATAACCTCCTTATTAATATCAATTGCAAAGTTTATCTCTGCTGGTTTCTTCTTTCTCTGCTCTTTTAAATCTTTTCTTATAAATTCTTTGCCATGTTTTAAATTGTAAGGATAAGGAACCGTCCAAGTGTTTCGATAAATCTTCTTATGATTTATATTCTTAGCTAAAGATACTTCATCCCCTTTTTTAAACGGCCTCAAAATAAAGTTTTTTGTTTTAATAACAGGCATAATTTTAAATATTTTCTATAACCTTAACGTCTTTTTTAGAAATCTTTTCTCCTTTTTTGAAAATAAATTTAGCTTTTAATTTTTTGCCTTCCAAAACCTGCTGAAGCCAAAATCTATCATCCTCCCACATTTGTTTAAAAGGAATGTCTTTAACCTTAAACCATTTTGGCAGCATTTCTTCAGATTCTATTGGCTCTCCTTCCCAATTTTTAACTAAAAAGACATGAACGTCTTGATTCCATGCCCGATTATAAGGGAAATAAAAACTTAAAACAGCAACTTTTTCTAAATCTTTAATCTTCACTCCAATTTCTTCCTCGGTCTCCCGAATAGCTGCGTCTGCTATGTTTTTATCTCCTTTTTCTGAATCTATCTTCCCCCCAACTCCATTCCATTTTCCAACTCCAAACCCTCTCTTTTTCATTGCCAAAAGAAGCTCTTTGTTGTTTTGATTTTCTTTGACCAATAAACAAAGTGTTGCCTGTCTCATATTTTTACTATACCAAAAAAAGAGGTCTTTTGGGACCTCTTATTGAAAACAAGGATGAGAGCGCGAACTCAGTGCTAAACTATTAAGAGCGCTCCCATTCCTGCGCGCAGCAAATTAAAAGAGCAATAGGGTGAGGAAAGGAAGCAGACGAATATAACAAGTGAGCATTACCACGCTTCCTTTTCTCACAAACGGCCACGATATATTTATCTTAACATCTTCTGAGTTCTTTTGAACAAATCAACCGCTTGGTCTTTATTAAATTCTCTACCTGATTTAACAGCTTTCAAAACTCCCATAACTTCTCCGAGTACGAATTCTCCATCTTGTGCCAATAAGTGAGCAAAGGTGATAGGAACGAATTCGGGACTGTCCCCATAATACTCAGCAAATCCAAAATAGCTGCAAGCCCAAGAAAGATTGACCAAACAGGGAAGCAAATTATCTTCATCTTCCTGCCCAGAAGCTTGTAACAGCTCTTTGGCATTTCCTAACCTTTCCCTGGCTTTCTCTTTAAGAAACTGAAGTGCTTTGTTTGAAAGAGGTAAAGATAAAAATGTTTTGCTTCTTAGTAGACTAAACTCTCTCTCGTCACCTAATAATCGAAAACCAGTTATGAGGGGCTCGGTAATTGCAGGGTCAAGCATCCTCAATCTCCTTCGAAATTCGTCTTTACCAATCGTCAAAATATCTAATTTTGATTTTGGCAACTTATAAAGGCGAACTCTGGCTCTTTTATCTATTACTGCCATCACATTAATGTCGTTCCCCCTCAGATTACCATACCAGACCAGGTATTTAATATACTCTAGCTTGATTTGCTCCTTTACTTCCTGAATAATTTCCTTTTTATCCATTATTCCATCTCCTGTTTTGTAATTACAAAAAAAGAAGGAAAATTTTGTAATTTCTTCCTGTTTTTACTCAATCAGACGCCTTCTTTTTAAAGAGCTGCCCTAATAAGAGGACTTGATATTCCCATTTTAATCATAGGGGTAAATTTGTCAAGCAAACTTATAATTAATAGCCGGGCTTTACTCGAAAAAAATCAATAATACCCTGAAACCATCTTTGGGGCCAACCCTCTTTCCATGGTTTTTTTATCTTAACCATTGCGCTATCTTCAGCGCTAATTAAATCTCCTCTTAATTCTCCGGAAGCTTTAACTGAAATAATATATTCCCCTATCTCTTTTCCTTTTACTGACCAGGAAATAAGTTTTTTGCCCCCAGGATTTAACACTCCTGTTTTCTGTTCCTTGTTTTTTTTAATCAATTCTAACTCATCAGGAAGAAAAATCTTGGTCTTCATTTTTTCAATTTTTTCCTCTCCTTTATTTTCTATTTCTGCTTTTACTAAAAAAACTCTATTTACTTCCACCTTCTTAGGAGAAGAAATATTAACCTCTAAAGGATTGATGGTCACCCAAGCAGTAATAATACCAGAAAGAGAAGCTAAATTGTTCTTGGTATAGCTTACTCCTAAAAAGACGAGGAACAAAACAGAAATTACAAAAACTGAAAGTAAAATTTTTTTTATATACTTTGGCATATAAATAGTATCCGCAATTGACAAAAATCGCATATAAATATTCGCATCCTATTTTCTTTTAATTCCAATTCGCAAAGCAAAAAACTTTCTAAAAATGACAATAATTATAGCCCCTATCACTATTGCTAAAGCTACATAAGTCCAGGGAGCATACATCGTAAAGAAAGAAGCAATTTTATAATAAATCGCCTGCCAGATATTAGCTGGAGCAATCGTAAAATAAGTTTTGGTTGCAGCTGCTATGCCAATCGTTGTTCCCGGGCCTGCCTCAATAATAGGATGAGCTTCCAAATAGGCAAAATAATCTCCGGGCTTTACTCTAACTGGCAAAGCCAATTTTACTGCCACGCTTTGAGATTGACCCGGCTCTAAATGAAAGGAAGAAGGGCTAAAACTAAACCACTCTTGAGCTGGCCTTATTTGAGGCTGGTCTTGATGATAAGTAACTGCCAATTCATATTCACCTGGTTCATCCCCGGTATTGATTACCCCAATACTTGGAAAATTATAAATTCCTCCTGGTTTCAAGGCCTCATCAATCTCTATTTTGCCAAGATTTACCCCAACACCAATCCCGGCAAAAACCATTAAAGGAAGAATTAAAGAAGCTGTTAGAAAAAGAATAATAATTTTTTGCATATTTTTAATGATTTTAGTTATTAATTAATTATTACATTAAGGTTCAGTTGCAACAATAGTTACTACTGAACTATATTGATTTGAAGAAGAGGTTTCAGTGGGCATAGTTATCTGTAAATATAGATTTTGAGTATTTCCTTGGGCCACATTATCAGCCAAATCATACAGGGTATCGGGAGCTTCAAAAATAGTCCAAATGCTTCCATCCTCTGAATATTCCCAAACTACCTGATTGTCACCATTGGTTGTTCCCAGAGACCAACTGTTTCCATTGTCGGAAAAAACCGTGCTTCTAACATCTAAGTTAGCTGGTCCTATATTAATACTGACAGTTTGAACATCTTCAGAACTGTCTGCTGTTGCCTCCAATGGTAAAGTTCCAAATTCCACCAAGCCATCAGTGGTTAAGCTAATAGAAACAGCTGGTGCGTAAGTCAAGGCAGCATAGGCATCAACGATTCCGTGTCCATAGTATTGATCCCAACCAGTTGTTCCTTTATCTTCGGCAGTACTTTGAAGAATATTTCTTATGTCATCAGGGGTTCGATTAGAATCTTGAGCCAAAAGCAAAGCAACAACCCCTGAAACATGAGGAGTGGACATTGAGGTTCCATCCGCCCAAACGTAATACCAGCTGCAGGCTCCTCCAGAAAATGTAATCTGGCAAACTCCATCACCATATCCATCTTCATTTTGGTCAACACCCAAATCTCCCCCAGGAGCAACCAAGTCAATTCCTTCTCCGTAATTAGAGTAAGAAGCTCGCGTCTCATCATATCTTGTCGCCCCAACCGCAATAACTTCTGAATATTTAGCCGGGTAAGAAATTTGGCTGGCACTCTCATTGCCAGTGGCGGCAATTTGAACAACGCCATGATCGTAAGCGTATTTAATCGCATTATAAACTGTTTCTCCTGGATCGTAACCCGGTGGCCAACCTAAACTCATATTAATAATATCTGCCCCATTATTGACAGCATAATAAATCCCATCGGCTACCCAATCGGCTGTTCCTTCTCCTTTTCGGTTGAGAACTTTAACTGGCATCAAGGTCGAATTAAAAGCAATTCCAGCTACGTAGTCATTATTAGTAGAGCTGGTTATTGTTCCAGCTACATGGGTACCGTGACCCTCATCATCATTAGGATGGATATCACTATTAGCAAAATCATAACCAGCAGTAAAACCAGGATATGAACCAGCAAAATCCGGAGAGCGGCAAAACCCTTTATAATTTTCATAAGCAATCCCGGTATCTAACACAGCCACTACCACATTAGGATCACCCCCATATAAAGGAGCTGTAGTATCAATATCCCAAGCCTCCTCCATTCTAATCCCTCCTCCGTTTGCCCCACCATAGGGATTAGAAGAAGCACCACCGGTATTAATGGTATTATCATCATCAAAGTTCCATTGCCAAGGATAATGTTCATCAGCGGGAATCATAAAGGCATAACAAATCGAATTTGGCTCCGTATATTCAACTAACGGATTTTTTTGGAAAATATTAACCATTTCTTCGACGGTTTTGCCGGCAGGGATTTTAAGAACTCGAAAACCAACGAAGGGGCTAATATATTTTTCTTCAGGAATTTTTTCTTTCTGATAAATCTCACTAATTCTTTCTGCCGATACTCCTGGTTTAAACTTAACGATAATTTCATCAGAAACGTATCGAGACGAAAGTGCTTTTGGGAAGGGTTTTTCTATTATTGGAAAAGGCGGCTCTGACTGAGCTGTGCCTTTATTTAAACCAAATCCAAAAACCATCCCACCAATAATCAAAACCAATATCAAAATTTTAGAAATTTTTGACATATAAAAATTCCCTTTTTTAATCATATAAACTTACGCTTTGCCCTGCTTAGCAGGGCAGGGATTTTAGCGTTTAAAATAGAATTGACACCATTTTCTAAGAATATTTAGGGTAATTAGCCTCCCCAGCTCGCCAGAACAATAGTAGGCACAGAGTATTCCTCTGTATATGTTGATGAAGTAGGTGTAGTAATTCTTAACCCGAAGACGTAACTCCCACTTGCAGACACACTAGCAAGATCAACATAGGTTGTAGTTAAAGTAGTGTATGAACTAGGATCAGCGCCTTCACCAAATTCATGCACATATTCATCTGATCCAGGGGTACCAACAAGTGTCCATGACCCACTAGAAGAGGTTGCATCAGCTCCTTTAATCTCGAGGTCGGTATTAACACCACCAACAGTAGCAGTTATTCCTGATGTCTGGCCTGCCTCATGCGAAGTCTTTGATGTATTCAATGTCATATAACCATAATCGAAACTGTTTGGAGATACTATCACTGAAACTACTCCCGGAGTTACAGTAGCAGTAACACTTCCCTCTGTAGCTGCCTTCACTGCCGCTCCCACTACCATTCCAACTAATCCTAAAATCAAAATTGAAGCGATTAATGATTTCATTTTTTTCTTTCTTTTTACTTATTAATTATTTAATTATTGTCGACCTTTGCCACATCTCTATTCAAAGATGTGGGTTTCTAATGTAATGGGTGGACTATTGAGAATCTCGAAAAAGAACGAAATTAAATCATTTTTATGATGTATTCATGATTGCTGCACCATTCGTAGCGTGGATCATCTGTTGCTGGATGCCATATAAACCAACCTTCACTTAGCTTGCTAGCTATCGCATCTGGATTCATACCATCTGTGCATTGACAAATGTAGTGTCTGTTGTGAAACCACTGAACAAAGTCGCCATCCAGATTCGTCTGTAAATCTAATGCTGTGGGCCAAATCTCACTAAAATCATTTAGATTTGGATTTTTGTCAATTGCATTTGGATTATATGGTCCCTTAGCTACTACTGTTCCTATCGATGCCATTAGAAATACTGCTATTGCTCCAAATAGAATTAATTTTTTCATATTTTTGCTTTCTACTTAATTAATTTTTTATTCTTTATGACCTCGGTCGACCTTTCAGTCCT
Organism: Patescibacteria group bacterium; assembly: GCA_020148045.1. NCBI lineage: Bacteria > Patescibacteria group bacterium. Next base: position 18,646 of record JAHCRG010000006.1, on the reverse strand, counting down.
CCAATTTTTACCTTAACCAGGGTCTATCCGGATGTTTTCTTAAAATATATTCATATTTATCAATTCTCTCGCCGGTCTTTTCATTAAAAAGCGGGGTCCCTCCAGTATAAACTGTATCTTTGGGATCCCCGTATTGATTTAAATTATTTTCTTCTATCCAGGCCTCAATCTGCTGTTTTTCTTCTAGGGAAATTCCTTGTTCTGCTTCTTGCTCTTTTTCTTCTTCTTTTAATCCTTCTTTAAAAACAACAAAACCAATAACCAAAATCAAGATAATCAGCGAAATAATTATTATATTTCTCCTCAGCACCATAATGTATCATAATACACAGCCCTAAAACTTTGTCAAATCTAATTAAAGTTTTGCTCCGCAGCCAGGACACTTTCTTAATTTAATATTCTTCTATTTTTATTCCAAATTTGTCCATTAAATCAAATAAAGGACCTTTGCAGGCAGCGTGGGGATTTTCTCCAATGTAATCCCCGACTTCCTCTATCCCTTGAGTATAAACTCTCTCTGGAATTAAACACTCCAGTGTCAGATTTTCCAACAATTTCTCAAGAATGAAATCAGGGGCTACTTCCAATTGAGAAGGAATTTCTTTTAATTCAGTTACTTCAGCATAGACCACACAGAAATCACCACTTTGCCCTAAGATTTCAAATTCAACCTCGGCAAACTCTCCTATCTCTGCCCCGCCATTAGCTGGGGCGCATTTCTTAAGATTTTCTTCCAAGCAGGAAGCAGTGTCGCATTTAATTGTTTTTTCAGCTTTTTTATCAACATCAAAATAACTTCCCGGCTCTTTTTCTCTCATAAAAAGGAAATAATACCCTGTTCCAATCAAAGCACCTAAGATTAACAGTGTTATCAGCACTATTATTAAACACCCTATTGCGCAACCAGCCCCGTATCCTGATCTGCCACCGCTTTTAGGAGGAACCGGAGCCGCTGAAGTCACAGGCGTTGCTTTTTCCATTTCTTCATTTTACCATCACTACCAGAAATCTTCCAATTTTGGTGTGAGGACAAGCCAAAAAACGCCCAAATAAAAAAGGGCTTGATAAAAGCCCCTTTTAAAAGAGCAATAGGATGAGAAAGAGAGACACGCAACGATCTATACCCGGTTTGGGTATTAACTCTCTCTGCTTGTATTAATAACTTAGTCGGTTAAGCTAGATGTCCTCTTTGTGCGATCGCTAACAGCCTCTCTTCTCACCCGTGATTAATGGGAAGAACCTAATGATGAAGAGCTAAAAGGTTAATAGTTCAAGCTCTTTTTTTTTTATGTTATTGTAAACTGAACTTATTTTTACCTTTCTCTCTTCATCTGGCTCACCCATTACCATTGAGCAATATAGCGCAATTAAAATAACCTGTCAAGGGCTTACGCTGCGCCTCCCTGTAATTGTCAAAAAACGCCCAAATAAAAGAGGGCTGAATAAACTTCAGCCCTTTTTACGCAAAATGTGTCCCAAACATACTGGGCGACGATTGTAGCTTCACCATCTACGAATAAAACCAAATAAGCCACCTATACCAGATATCTCGGCCCCCTCGCCGGCAAACTCGGGCCGGTATTCCTCCCAGAAAACGCCAAGGAAGATCTTGTCGCTATCATTCAAGTCCCAGCCAAGAGTTCCGGTATACCTTGTACCGAAACCCTTCCAGGAGTCATCCTGGACGGTTTCCCAAGAGCCCCATCTGTCATGGCCTGATCGGGCTGTCCATTCCATATAAGGAAAGCCCACAGTTGCTCCTATCGTAAGATTTTCCCTGATTTTACCTTCAAGACCCACAGAAGGAATGAAGGTAAAAGTACCAGGCACCAGTTGGGTAAAGACGAAAGAGCCCCTGGATGGCGGCCTGATGTCGGAAACCTGCTGCTTTGTGCTGTGAAATCCTTCCCGGTAGCCGTCTTCATGGTGCAGCGTATTCCACCTACTAGAAATACCGCCAATAACCCTCAAGTTCTCGGTCCCGATTGAGCCGAACAGACCCAGACCGGGTGCAAAGGTGGTTCCCCCGCCAGGTTTTGTTGTAGTTTCGCCTGACAAAAAACCGGAATCACTTGAATGGACAGGGGTGGTCGTAATCTTCTTTCCCAGGTCGGCCTTATAGTAGACGAGATCCATAACGAGCCTTGCCTCTACTGCCGAATAGACGCCTTCTTTTGGCTCTTTTTCGACAAGGGGAGCACTCACGGCACACCCGCCATACAAAATCATCCCCGCCGCAACAAACACAAATAACAGGGTTTTGGGTTTTGTGTTCATTCTTTTCTCCTTTCTGTCTAAAACCAAAAACACTCTAATCTTAAAAACTGTCTAACATCACATCAAATTTTTCTATCCACTATAATCTCCTTTTAAGTTTTTAAATTGCTTTGAATTAAGATAATTTCTTCTTATCTTTACTCTATCTTAAAGTTATATAACATGATAGGACTTTGTCAAGAGAATTGTAGGTATAATGCCGGGTCAATTTATAAAAAGCCGAGCGAAATGCTCGGATTTGCAAAATATCAGTTCTTCGCTCCACCAAAAAAATCGCCCGGAGGGCGATTTTTTACTTCAGCCCTTCCCAATATTCTTCTGCCTCTTTTTCCATCTTTTCAAGCCGTGTGTAGTAATCTGAAAATTCATTCAAGTGAGCAAGAGCAATCTTGCCAGTCATTATTTCATCATCGTCAGTAACATTTGTCTTTGGATCTACTGTTCCATGCTCCAGCTCCACATCTAATCCCATCCGAAACTGCTCCACGTCAAACTTGCTCCAATCAATCCCCAACTCCTCACCAATCCTCTTCGCCTCTTCCTCTGTAAATTGTTTTTTATTTATCTTCTCCATAAATTTTTACCCTCACACCAAAATCCGTAGGATTTCTGGTAGTGATGGGTTAATCAATTTTTTGATTTTTTATAAAAATAGAGTTGACACTATTTTTTCTAAAATAATCCATACATAACGTGCCAAACAATGTCTACCCAGAAATGAATACCAACAGCTGCTATAAAGCCATATTTAATAAACTCTCTGCCTGCTACCACGCCAACAATTCCATTTAATAATAATATTTCAACTATAAAAATAATTGGAAACTGGCTAAGTGAGGTAAATCCATAAAGAATCATTGCAGTTGGAAAGTGTACAGCCCCAAAAACTAAAGCAGCAATGATAACAGCTATCCAGTTTGTTATGTTTTGTTTCTTAAACCTCTTAAATAGCAAATGAAGAATAAAAGCCCAAAAAGATAATAAAAATAATCTAAACATTAATTCCTCTCCTATTCCTGCTGTAATAGAAGCAAAAAAAGAAAGAGGAAAAGCTGGATGAGGCAATTCTCCTAAATTATGAAATAAAACAAATACTTTCTGAGCAATAATTAAAATAATCCCTGCTATTACACCAAGATATAATGGTCTTAAAAATAACCTTTTCCAGTTTTCTCTTTCATTAAAAATACCAGGCCATCCTAATTTCTTTGATAAATAATAACCCAATAACCCAACTAAGCCATAACCTATTAACATCATTCCAAAATTAGCCAAAGCACCTAAATATAGCGGTATTTCTATTTCCATCGGAATCTCCTGCCCGCCAACTTGAATAGAACCAAGAAAAAAAACACTTAACGCTGCCGCCGCAGCCAAAATAATAACTAAAATTGTATAAACTTTTAATTGTTTTTTAGTTTCTTCTTTCATTATTTCATTCTACCAAAAAATCAAAGTTGAGATTGAGGGCTATTATCTTCCTCATTCTTGTTTTCTTTTGGTAATTTTTTACCAAATGCTTCAAAAGCCCTTAAAACTTCCAGAGGCACTGCAAAAACAATAGTATTTGACTGGTCAGAACTTATATCATTAACTGACTGAAGAGTCCTTAAATGCAGGGCTCCTTTTGATTCTGACAAAATCTGAGCAGCTTTAGCCATGTTGTCAGCAGCAATCACCTCTCCTTGAGCTTTAATAATTATTGCTCTTTTTTCTCTTTCTGCCTCTGCCTGTTTGCCAATAACTCTTTTCATTTCTTCCGGCAAAGTTATATCTTTCAACTCAACATTGATAACTTCAATTCCCCATGGATCAGTGGCTTTATCTACAATAGTTCTTATGTTTTCCGAAACCCTGTCTCTCTGGGAAAGAAGTTCATCTAAATCCACCTGACCTACAGCATTTCGCATTGTTGTCTGAGCCAACTGAGAAATAGCATAATTAAAGTTTTCTACCTCTAAAACTGCCTTATCAGCACTTCGAACCTTATAATAAATAACAGCATTAACGCTCACTGAAATATTATCCTTAGTTATTGCTTCCTGACTTGGTACATCTACTGCTTTTACTCTTAAATCTACTTTTCTATAGGTCTGAATAATAGGGAAAACCAATCTCCATCCCGGATTCATCAAACCAATATACTTACCCAGCATAAACTTTACTCCTTTTTGATACTGATTAATTTGCTTGATAGAAATCAAAATAATGAAGATAATTATTCCTAAAATTATTAAGATTGTGTTTGTCATATTCTTAAAATAATTTAATTAATTATTAACCTTTCCGACCTTTTATTTCTTAATTAATTTTTTGATTTTTTATTTTTGTTTACAATATAATCCCCGAATTTTTTAAATGCTTCTGCTCTTTGAGAAAGTGCGTTCTTTTCTTCTAACGTCATATCAGAAATTGTTTTGGACACACCTTGTGGAATAAAAATTCTATCATATGGCATTGCGTCTTTATCTTTATTATATACTTTATTAGTAATATCCCCCCTCACAATCCCGTCAAATAAAACAGGCTCTTTATTTGGCTCACAATAAGCAGCTACTGTTTTAAAATATGCCTTTCTTGACTCACCTTGAAGTAACTTAAATATCCCCTTATATCCTAAAGCGTTAAAAACAAATTTAGGAAGTGCTCCTGGAAAACCCTCATAAGCCTCAAAGAACAAACCCGTATCTTCTAATATTAGTGGTTTATTAAGTTCTGCTGCAAGTTTTCTTGCTGCACTTGTTGCAATCTCTTCCATTCTAGAATCATGATTTTCTTCGTACTCCATAGACAACTGTTCCAACTCAATAGGATAATCTTTTAAAATACCCTGCACTTCTTCAAACTTATGTTTATTTGTAGTTATAAATATGATTTTCATCCTAATCAATTTTTTGATTTTTTATTCTTTTCTATATATTCTATTTTACCACCACTAGCCTTTATTAATTGCAACAAACGGCCTAATTCGCTGTGTAGCGGAGTGCGTCCTATTGATTTGTAAGTATCCAAAAGCATGGCTTTTATATCAATAACTTCAATATCACAGCCTATCAGATTTTTTTTAAATAAAGGAAATTTTTCCCAGCTATCTTTATTCCCTTTATATTTAGTAACTGCTAAATAAAATTTAAAGCTCTTTTGGCCAGTTATATTAAATATTTTCTTCTTAAGGGCTTCTGCCCAAACTTTATTACTTATTTCTCTAAATTTTTTCCATTGTTCTTTTCCAGCAATTTTTTTATTAGGATTTTTATCGAGTGTTTTTAAAGTTTTATCTATATTAAGTCCCACCTGCCAACTTTTGCAATTCACTACAACGACTCTTTCCCTACCTCTCTTTTTAGGATGCACACCAACGACATCCACATCAGAATAAACCGTATACTGTGGACCCACTTTATTAGGCCTATATTTAACATTATGTTGAGTAAAATATCCCTTGCTTCTAAAATAATCTTCTACGACTTGTTCTAAAATGTCGTTCATCATAATTTTATTTCTCAATTAATTCTTTGACTTTTTGCTTTTATGTTCATCCAATGGTTCATGTTCTTCATGAATAATTTCCCCGGTATTTGCATCTTTCACGACGTGATCATACCATTTTTTTTCCTTGTCGATAGTCCGAGTGATATTAACTCCTTTATTTAATCTTGGATTCACACTGCTAAACCATCCGCTTATAGTTTCTATTACAAATTTCTTAAACCCTTTTCTTTTAATTTTTATCCTTACATTATCTTTAATCGATACTTTATCAGAAACAGTAATATTAACATTATTTGGTGTTTTTTTCTTGCAATAGAAACAAAAATTGATTTTTAACCATTCATAAAGCCATTTTCTATGATTACATTCTTTACAAAAATATCCATTCATATTTTATTTCCTTGCTCTCACATCAAAGTTGAAAACTTTTGGTAGTGATGGGTCAATTAATTTTTTGATTGAGAGTTTGCGGGGCCATATTTTTTCTCCCTTTTATCAAAAGCGTCTCTTCCTCCCTCTAAAATAGAAAGTAATTTATTTCTTTTTTCTATATCCTCGATCGTGGAAATCGTAATCTTACCGTGCTTCCCGCCCTCTGCTTCCATAATTAAAATCTGCTCAGCATCTCCATTTATTACAATGTTTGCATTATGACTAGCAAAAATTAACTGCCTCTTCTTTTTTACATGTTTAATAATATCGGCAAGGGGTTTAAATATATATGAGTGATCTAAATCATCTTCTGGCTGATCAATTATAAGAGGAGTTTCTCCTGATACTAATATAATACTTAATACAGCCGTACTTCTTTCTCCAATCGAGCATTCGGATAATGGTTTATAATTTTTAGCAACTCGCCATTTTAAGCCAGATGAAAGGGTAGGTAATATTTCTTCTAATCTCATAGCAATTCCCTCTTTGTTTATGATATTATTTAAATAACTAACTTTTTGCGGTCCTATCTTTTTCCATTTCCGCCACGAATCAAAGCTCCCTTCGCGGAATGCTTCAATTACTTTATTTAATCCCTTATTTTCCATCACCCACAATAATATTTCCCGTGGAAAATATCCACGAAATGAATCCTCTACTATGTGATTTTTCTCAATCATTTTTATACATTCTTTGTTTTTTGTACTTAAAAAGAAGCCTATCCGAATGCGCTCATTTAAAATTTTACCTTCATTATTACAGAAACTACCGAAAACATCTTCTAGTTTCTTTCTGATCTCCTTAAGGTGTAAAAAATAATTTTCCCTAATTTTCTTTCTTTCTTTTATCAGTTCTTGTTTTCGGGATTTCAATTCTTCAATTTTTTTAAGCTTAGTTTCAACATCAGAGATTTTTTTCTGTAAATCTTCTACTCCTTTGTCAGAATATGAGAGACTTTTTGTTTTGACTACTTTCTGGATTTCTCTACTAATTTCTTTGATTTCTTTTTCTAGGTCGAAATATTTAATATATTTTTCAATCTCCTGAAGTAATATCTCCAAACCGGTAAATAATTTTTCTTTTCCATCGAATATATTTTTTAGTAATTGAGGTAAACGAGACTTTTCAAATTGAATCCACTTTTTAGGTAAAAAATTCTTATTCCCCTCGGTTTGAAAAAATAAATAATCAAAATGATTTTTTTGAAATACTTCTAGATTTTCTTTTATTATTTTAATTTCATCACTAATTTTTTCTTTTATTTCTTTATATTGGTTTTGAATCTGAATAAAATTTTTTCTCTTTTCTAGAAGGGTTTCGATTTTCTTATCTTGAAGAAATTCAATTTGTTTTTTACTTTCTTCCAAATTTTTCTTAAGAATCTCTTCATCTTTTAAAATTCTTTCAATTTTCTGAATTTGTTCTCGATTCTCTCCTAAATCTGAAAGTGTATCGTCATTATATTTTCTAATCAATTTTATCTCCTCCTTGGCTTTTTTCTCAAAGATTTTTTGGAAAATAAGCTTGCTTAAATCTGTTTTACTTCTTGGATCAGCTAGTTTTCCTATCTCTTTTTGGGGATAATATTCAAAAGGGAACTCTTTAATAATTTCATCACTACTAAGGCTCCTGAAAGAAAGTGATTTTTCGGTCCCATCACTTGAACTAAGAATATCCGCTTTAATAATAAGACTTTCTTTTTTCTTTAAATAATTATTGATGTAATTATCTCTATTTAAAACCTCACTTCTATTTAATGATAAAACAAGCGTATCCAGAAACGCAGATTTCCCGCTTCCCCTACCTCCAATAATAGTGACGAAATGAGGATTAAGATTTACTTCCAATCCTTTTCCAAAGAAAAAGGATTTAGAGCAATTATCAATTTTAAGTTTAAACAGAATGGGATAGTTAAATTTTCTAGGGTCTTTTAATCCTATATGAACTCTTTCCTCTGGTTCATAAATAATCTGTTTTAAGCCCTCAAGGGTGGGTATTGCCTTGACCCATGTATAACTTCCACTAATTCCTACTTTCGAAAAGCTCCTTGCATCGGAGCAATTTATACAGGCAACTTTTTTATATTTGTAATTTTTATCTTTACCTGATACAATTCCTGAATATCCTTTTGGTAAATTCTCGATTTTATCTGGTATTTCTAAAACTCCCGCTAAGCGATGGGTATAAATTTGTTGTTTTGTTTGAGCGGTTGCATACCCTAAAAGGGTATCTTTTCGTAACTCATTCACAACTCCTTGATCGCTCAACGCATGGGGAAAAATTACCAACCCAAAATATTTATTCGTTTCTTCTAATATTTCAATCGCTTTCATGTCAGATTTTTGAGGTTGCTTATTTTTAAATCTTTTTATCGGAACTTTAATTCTAGCAAGAAAGTCTGAAATATAATCACTCCAGTTTTTAATCTGATCTTTTTTAATATACTTATCCTTATCAAAAACCACTAACATATGAATTCCTTCTGTAGAAATTACTTCTACGCCTGGGAATATCACTAACTCTGATTTTAGATTTTTTGCTTCGTCTAATAACGAATCAATATAGCTCCCGTCGTTATGTTCTGTAATCGCAATAACATCTATCTTATTCTGAACATTTTGAATGAATTTTTTACAAAATTCTCTTTTTTCTTTTTCGCTTTGGGGTGTTTTTAAGATTTCTTTCTTGTCCCAACCACTAACCGGAGTGTGAATATGTAAGTCCCACTTTCTCCATTCAGAGCCTCTCGGATATTCGATTTTATTATTTTTATCTGTCATAGTTTCTATCTAAATATTCTCCTATATACCCTTGAAATTAGTTCGGAAATATAAGTTTTTTACTTTATTTTTTTATTAAATTTTTCTCAATTTTTGAATTTTCTTAGTATATTTCTTTCAATGCTTTTGCTATAATTTCTGATGTATTTTTTAATTTACCTTTATTACGCAAACTGCGAGCAATTTCTAATTGAAATGAATAATTTTTTGATCCAGCATGAAGTTGTACCGCGTTTCTCCTATCCCAAGCTGCAAATTTTTTCTTCCCTCTTTTAGCTTCACCGATGCCAGCTTTCAAACCATACTTATTAAGTCTCTCTCCTAAAATTTTCTTCAAACGTTCCATATGGTTTCGCTTTGCCCTACGCACTCCAGTGTTCGTACCAGCTTCTGGATGTATTTTTGCTGTTTTTAATTTATTATCATGGTACTTAAGACCACAACCGATATCTATGCCTATCTTATCCTTACCATTTCTCATGCCATGAATATAAACAACAACGGCATTTTTATTAAATTTGTGAGCACAGTTTACAAATTCTTGAATATCATCATAAAACTCTTTCATATGTTGGCTTGCTATACTATTACCCCATACATATTTTTCATTCCTTATAGATAATTTATTAAAATCTTTTACTGGCTTAATCCCAGCTTTAGAATTTGTAGGCTTAACGTATTTTTTATTCACAACCAAAAATGCTCCTAATTGTTTAGCAATAATTTCAGCAATTTTTCCAGTCCTTAAATCGTCTCCAGCAGCATGAGGAGCAACTATAATAAATCTTGAAGCTCCTTTCTTCTTTATGCCATAATTTGTATTTGTCATAAATTTGATTAATTTTTAATATTTTTAGTTTTCCACAGTTGACACTATTTTCGGTTTTCTTTCGGTATGTTATAATTCTATAATATGAGGAAAAGACGGTCAAGAGGAAAACTTTTTGAAGGATTAACCAAAAGACAAAAACAAATATTGGATTATATTACAAAATTCATTAAAAAAAATGATTATGCTCCTTCCTTAGAAGAAATGAAGGAGCATTTTAAATTGTCTTCCGTAGCCACAGTCCATCAACATATAAAAGCATTAAAAGAAAAGGGATTTTTAAATAAAATAGAAAACCAACCAAGATCTATTGAAATAAATAATAAAAGGGGAGAATTAGGACTAATAGCTATTCCCCTGCTTGGAACTATAGCTGCTGGCCAACCAATTGAAGCAATAGAAGAAAAAGAAACAATTGCAGTGCCCGAAAACAGACTTTCTAAATCAAGAGGGGTTTATGCTCTTAGAGTGATCGGTAACAGTATGGTTGATGAAAACATTAGTGACGGCGATATCATTATTATCAAAAATCAACCCGTTGCTAAAAATGGCGACAAAGTTGTGGCGCTTATTAATAATGACGAAGCAACGCTTAAAAAGTTCTATAAAGAAAAAGAGCACATTAGATTACAGCCAGCGAATAAGAATCTCGAGCCAATTATAATAAAAAAAGACAGAGAAATTACTATCCAGGGAATAGTTATTGATATTATCAGAAATAAAAACTTAGAAAGTCTTGCAAACGAGAAAGCATCGAAACAAATAAAAAAATATTCTAGTTTGCCTTTAGGCCAAATTATTTGCGGTGATGCGGTTGATGTAATGGAACGAATGCCAGATTGTTCCATCGATCTAACAATCACTTCGCCTCCTTATGATAAATTAAGAAACTATAATGGCTATCATTTTGACTTTGAGAGTATTGCTAAAAATTTATTTAGGGTAACTAAGAAAGGGGGTGTTTTGGTTTGGGTTATTGGAGATAAAATTAAAAATGGGAATCGAAGCCTTACGAGTTTCAAGCAAGCGATATTCTTTCAAAAAATTGGATTTAATGTTCATGATATTATGATTTACAAGAAAAAAAATACTCCTTTTATGAGGACAAATGCTTATACAAACTGTTTTGAATTTATGTCTGTTTTGAGTAAAGGTAAACCAAAAACATTCAATCCTCTAAAGGTTAAAACTGTCAGGCAAGGGCAAGAAATGCTACCTTTCAACAAAGGATCAGATGGGATAAATAAGAAAATTTTAGGTGAACTTAAACCTGAAAAAACAATGACAAATATCTGGGAATATGCCGTAGGCCTTCATGGAACGACAAGCGACAAAATTGCTTTTAAACATCCCGCAGTTTTCCCAGAAAAATTAGCTGAAGATCATATCCTTTCATGGACTAATCAAGATGATATTGTTTTTGATCCAATGTGTGGCTCTGGGACTACTTGTAAAATAGCACTTAAAAATAAACGTTTTTATATTGGTTGTGATATATCTAAAGAATATGTTGAATTGACCAAGAAAAGATTAAAAATGTTAAATTTTTAACTATTTTACTTGAGGAATTTAATAGCCCTTTTTAGAAGCTCTATATCGTCCTTAAATCTACCTATTCCTGTATTACAACTGTCACATATCCAACCCCTTACCTTTCCAGTGCGGTGATTGTGGTCAAGGACCACTTTGCTAGTGATTCCTGCAATAGTTCTTTTAGCACAGATTGGACACTCAAAAGGTTTATTTTGTGGTTTATTTTTTAGCCATTTACGCTTTGCTTTTGGGGTCGGGTTTATCCCCTCAAGTTGCTTTCTGCACTCTCTACATGACGGTCTTCGAACTGGTCTATTATTTTTAGCATTTTGATTTCTTGCAAATTCTGTGGTATTTAAAAGTTTATGACAAATATTACAAATTTTTTTAGGAAAGCCGTCTCCAATCTTTTTGGTATCAAAAATTTCAAAATCATTTTTATTTAATGTAACCTTTTGCCAAATCCTTATAAAAAAAATGGAAGCGTCTTTTTTTGCCTCAGATTCTATAACACCAACATCATCTTTTTCAATTGAGATTGTATCTGAAATTCTTATATTCTTTTTAGCAAACACAAATTTATTAGTAAGTTGATTCATATTTAATTAAGAAGAAAATTTATATCTTTTTTATAAATTTTAGCGAATTTTTTTAGCTGAATATTTTATCTTAAACCTTGAAAAAATTTTGTCAATTTTTGTCACCTTTTGCCGGAGCAAAAATTTACCTCTTTTTTGTGTATCGCCGATTTGATTTTCAGCGGACTTTGAACATCCCGCCGTGGCCGGGGATTACCCAATCTGACATTTCTAAAACTTTTTTTCTGCTTTTTTCTAATTCCTCTTTATCTGAGGCATAGGGATCGTCCTCTGGAAAATTCTCTTTCCAAAAGACATCGCCGCAAACAGCAACAGTTCCCTTCTCTGTTCTTACGAGAAAGGTAATTGAATCGTAGCTATGACCCGGCGTTTTTATAATTCTAATATCATCTGTAAATTGTTCCTGCCAGTCATCAACCGTCTGTTTATCCCATAAACCATAATATTCCAGGGTTTTTGCTTTAGGAAACATCCCTATATTTCTGTAATGGTCAAGATGTGAGTGAGTTATACAAACGATATTTACATCATCTATAGTTAAACCTTCTTCTTTAAGCTTATCAACAAGTATTTTTTGATCCTCTAAAACGCCTGGATCTACAACCATTACAATATCTTTATCTTTAATTAAAGTAATCGTTGAGCAGGTTTTTTCCTCGCCGCCTTCGGCAACGGAATCTGCTGATGTATAACCTTCAATTAAAATTTTAACTTCAGCCATAATTCTACTTTCAGGCTACCCCTTTTTTTGAGGAAATTCAACTAAAATAAAAAAGCCCTGGGTTGTTAATCTTACTAAACCGGGGCTTTTGGCTTTAATAATGGCATAGGTGCTTCATTGACTAAACAACGAATGCCAGCATAAGCCCAAACCGGAAAGAAACGAATAGGAATCGGCGTCTGGGCTATTTTATCCTCCCCCACAATTTCGCTCACCACTTCTACAACAGAATCATCCCCGCTTGTCATTAGAACCTGACCGTCTGGAAATTGAATAAGGTTGAGAGAATAAGGGATCTCCAGCTTTTTAGGACAGTGAACCTCGATTTCTAATGGTTCACAGACCTGCTTAATTCTCTTGATCGTGTCTTCCGGAAACCTCTGAATCCAAGAAGGAGCTTGTTTGTGACCCTTCCAATCTGCCGTATGAATTTGTGGGTCTACCACAAGATGAAGGCCTCTGTCTTTTCCTTGAATCAAACAAGCTACTCTGTCAGGGTGATCGTTAAAAAAAGCTCTTTTTTCGACTTCGGATATTGAAAATGCTATGGATAGAGGAAGAGGAAGTAGGGCTATTTTTATTCCTGCTTGTCTAATCTCTCGCAATCCTTTTGGTCCGCTTGAATGTTTATCTTCTAAAATTAATCTTTCGCAAACGAGCATAGTCTTTTCCCAAGCCAATACCCGACCACCTTCTCCATAGGGCGAAGAAAGGATGCGGTAATTATCTTTTTCTCCAACTTTTACCCTAGCCATTTGAGAATTCACTAAAATAAGCTTTGGCAAGACAGTAACAAAATCACGGGGATAAGCAACTGCGGGAGGAAAATAGTCCTGATGGAAGCCTGCTAATCTGCATCCAACGCCATGAACACACGCTCCAAGTACCTGCTTATCGATTTTGTCCTCGTGGGAATAGATTATCCGAAAATTAATCCCTATCTCGTTTAAACTCCAAATGATTGCCAAATACTCATCTTGAAGTTTTTTTAGAACTATATTCGGCTCCTGGGTTTCCTTTAAAACTTGCTGGCAAAGGTCCAGTTGACTAACTGGGGCATAGCGCTTTTTGCTGGATGGTGGTTTAAAAATAGGTTCTCCTACTAGATATAACTGTTCCATTTTTTACTCCTTCCTGATTTGTTTGAATATTAAGAACTGTAATTATATTATTATTTCGCTCCAAAATGTCAAGGGAACAAAAAAAAGACCCAAGACTTATCCCGGGTCTTTGGCTAAAACTTCTTGATGAGAAGCCAATGATGAATAGGCGTTACCCGCATTTTCCCTGCTCTTTTTTGTTGTTCATCTAAAATCAGGTTGTTAGCCCAATTTTCAGATTGAAAAAGGAAACGCTCTCCTCTTCCTCCTTCATTGCAAGGACTTAGGCTGCTGGCAGTGCGGCAATCGATAGTGCGGACTGGATAGACATCGCAGAACCCTCCACCTTCATTTAGAAAAGGGCAAGCTTCACCTAGCCAATCTTGAAGCGCTTTGAAAGAATCCCTATTTAGGGCAATTTCATTCCTCCCGAAGTACTTTTGCCACTTTGTGGCAAATTTCTTTAATCTCCTCTCCAGAGGGCGACGACGGAGTTTGGACATCGCTTTTATAAATCTAACGATCTCATCTATTTCCATCTCCGTACAGCTAACTAACTGATAACAACACGAAGAACAACCCTTTTTGCAAGCCAGAGTCACTCCTGAATTTTCTTTCTCCTTTTCCAAAAATTCATCCAATGTCTGGTAAACAGCGAGAACAAAAGATAGCCCATTTCTCTTCTTTTGGTCTACCGCTTCTTGAAAAGCTTCTTCGGTGACGTCTCCTTGAGTTACGATTTCCTGATCAGTCATCTCTGACCTCCTTTCTTTGCTTATTGGAATATTAAGAACTATAATTATATTATTATTTCGCTCCAAAAAGTCAAGCCCGAGAGCGAAGCTCTTGGGTAACACTCCAATTTTTGGCGATTTTTGTTGGCGAAAATAAAAAAGCCCGCAGGGAAGTATCTCCTCTTAAGGGCTTTTTATTACCAACATTGTATTGGTGTTTCTAAATGCTCTCTTTGCGCTTGACCGCAAAATGGACAATTTCTTTCATATTTCTCTTCTTTATGGCAGCATTTTTTACAGAACAATGTATATTGAAAAATATCGCCCAGGTCAATGTCACGACAAAAGCATTCTCCATCAGCGCCGCATTTTGGACATTTTACAGCAGCCATTTTAATGCTCCTTTCTTATCTAAAGTACTATTTGATTTTAAATTTTAACAGTATATTAGAAATTTGTCAATAACCCCCACTACCGAACTTTGGTGTGGGGGCAAGAAAAAGGGAGAGAGGGTCTTTTAACATACTTTCTTAACAGTCATCCTGGGTCAAAGGCTGAATGTATGTCATCTGTTCCCGGACGAATTACTTTCGACGGGATCCTCCAATAAAGTTAACATTGGTGCAAGTTCACAATGAACTTGCTTATTTTTAGAGACCCTCTTCCCTTACGCAGAAAGAACTTATCCCTTTTATTTTATCAAGTTATAAAATACTTGTCAATTTTTTTAAAAACTCAATCAGGTAAAAAAAGACGAAACCTGCGGTTTCGCCTAAAATCTGCGAAAGCTATTCTCTGTTTCTAACCTATCCAAAATCTCTCCCTATTTTATTAGATAAAGATAACACCTTTTTTAAAATTGATTTTCAGTTCTATCTGTTATTATTTATACACCGTAATCAAGACCTTTTGCTGACGGCTTCCTTCCTCTTCTAAGTAAATCCTTACGCTAATTTCCTTATAGGTTTCTCCCAGCATTTCCTTAGAAAACTTATACTTGTATACATCGGTCTCGGCTTTAGTAGAGGTTGTTTCATACCCTTTCCCATCAAGCGAAACTCTTACTTGCTGAGCATCCGCTTTGGTAATTTTCCTTTTCACAATGTAAGCAAACTCTTCGTAATACTTATCTGAAGAAGCACTTGTAAGTTTTGCTCCTCCGAATACTGAAACAAGAACTGCTTTAAAATCATCATGAAATGCAGCATTAAGGTCTGAGGCAGGTTCAACCTCTGAAGCAGAATCATAGGGTCCTTTTAGTTCCTCTTCAGTTGGCGCCTCATAGACAAGAGTAAGATTTGTTATTCCATCTGCGTAAGAAGTAGTCAACGTTAACTTGTAATTCTTTCCTTTTGAGAACTCAAGAATTGACATCTCTCCAAAAGACATTTCGCTGTCCAATGTCCATCCCTCAGCAGCTAACTTTGTTTTGTAAAAATCTATGATTTCCGCAGTTCTATCCGGTCCTTCTATAAAATACATCACTGAAAAACTTTCAGTTTCTTTATCCTTTTCTTCCATAAACTTTGTCATGTTCGGATATTTTGGAAGCGGAATTCCATATACTTCTTCCTCCTCTTCTTCCTCTTCCTCTTCTTGTTCGCCCAAAGGAATTGTAGTTTCTTCTTTACCACCCCACCACCAGATTAAACTTCCAACCAATACTATCAACACTACAACAACTACAATGACTATTATGTTTTTTCTTTTCATAATATTAATCTTCAATTATTTTTTCTCGACCTTTTTTATTCTTTATTATTTTGTCGACTTTTGCTTCTTCTATTATACCACAACAAAAACGAAAGTTTACAGAGACTGGGTTTTTACTCTTGATAAAATTTCTATACCCTATTTTACCTTGTTAGAAATTACAGCACAACCCTTGACTTTTTAAAAGACAAGGAATATAATACACTATATCAAAAGGTCGTTTTATTTTTTTTAAAATTCCTGCCTGCCGTTGCTTTAAGCGAAGCGATCGGTGGACAGATGTATCGATTTCGTTATGGCTTTCGAAAAACCTAATGAACAACCGGGAGGGGATTTCCCCCCTCGGAAAATGTTCCAAGGAAATTGGAAATGCGCTGATTGTGAAAAAGAAATAACTGAACTCCCATTTGAACCATCACCAGACAGACCAATCTATTGTAGAGAGTGCTGGTCAAAAAGAAGAACTCAAAGATTCGAACGCTAATCCAATAAAAAAAACCGCCTCACTAAGTGGGGCGGTTTTTTTATCTTATTATTATCTTATAAACTCTTTGTTCTTTTGATAGTCGCTAATCTAAATAAATAAACTAAAATCCCAAGCAAGAAAGATAAACTGCAAAAAAGATAAATCTGTGAGGATGAAAACAATCCAAGCAAAGGGTTACTTTCAAGAGGATAAAACGGCTTCATATCTCGATGTATAAAAGCATCTAAAAGAAGATGGAAATAAACGCCGAAAAATGAGGTCCAGAGGATTTTTTTAAATGAAGAGTCCTGAGCCAATTTGAAAATAGCCATCATCTTTTTAATCTTAGCCTTCAAAAGATATAAAATTATCGCGGTTAACGCCGCCAATATTGAGCCACCTAAAAAGCTGTGAAAGAATCCATGAAGAGGGTAATTCAAACTAAAAAATAAAATGCAGAAGGGTTCAATATCAACTATAACGCTGGCTATAAAAAGGGTGGGGAAATCAAAAATCTTGAACAAGAGCAGTCCTATCCAAGAACTCGGTCCCCAATGAAACGGTGTAAGTGGCATATTTCCTATTATTCTAACATATTTGGTGGGTATCTAAAACAAAAGGGCCTTTTGTGAAAGGCTCTTTTGCTATTTGATTTTTAATCTTCTTTCTAAAACCTCTTTTTACCAAATCCTCTACGATCGTCAGAGAATTTTCTAAAAGGTTTCTTTACCATCGGTTTGGCTTCGTCTACTACAATATTCCTTCCGTCTAATTCTTTTCCATTAAACATCTCTATTGCTTTTTTTGCCTCTTCTTCTGAAGACATCTCCACGAATGCAAATCCCTTTGATCTGCCAGAGAATTTATCCATCACGATAGAAACAGAATCTACTGTTCCAGCCTTGGAAAACAAATCTTTTAAAGTGTCTTCAGTGGTATCAAAAGAAAGACTTCCTACATAAACTTTATTTGTCATTTTTTTTAGAAACTTAATCCAAGATTATATATTTATACAATAGCGAATCAAGGTTCTGCGAGCGAAGCTCGCAGGTTAAATTTATCGACCTACTTCTGAGTTTCCACAGAAAGTTATTTAAGTATACACGTAGCACTTATTCTGTCAAGTTAAACAATCCACTTCTCCCCGAATAAGCTTTACTCCGAAATCTTAAAAGTAAAAAGTATTTTATCATACAGCGCCCTATTATCTTCGTTGTCCACGTTTAACATGCTAATCTGAAAGACTTTACCACTCTTGATAAAGTAAATGTCTTCTTGAGACCAAGCCATAGGTGATTTAGGAGTATAAACCCTCAAAGCTGGTATTCCGTCTATTTCCATATTTATTTCATCGGGAATATCGTCATAGTAAGAAAAGTTTTCTTTAACCCATTCAACCAGGTCTGTGCCAGCAGGAGGACTATAATAATCAACGTAAATAGAATGGAAAACAACAAATGAAGCACCGGTTAAATCAGATTTTGTGCCAGTAAAGGTTCCCAATGAGACGCTGTTTGGATCTTCAGCATTAAAGTAGCATAAACATTCTCGGGGCCTTTCTTTTGGTGGTTTCAGCTTGCAATAACCAGGCAAAGGTCCATAAAGACAATCGGTAGGATACTTTAAAGAATATCCATACTTTTCATTCGTATAAACCTGCCAGTCCTCTGTTGCATATTCCATCTCGGTTTTCTCTAACTTTCCGCAATTCACCGTTACATCTTTGATGTCAGGTTCTGGTGGGATCCACTGGCCTTCGGCCTCTTTATATCCTGTTGCGCCCCCGGAGACAGCACAAATAGTCTTCTCTTTCCTATACCCTACCAATCCAACAAAGGTACCGTCAGCTATATTGTAAAGATCTACTTCAAAGCCATTATCTTTTAAAAACAGTTCAATACTATCATATTGTTCACTTGATATGCGTTCAGCTTCAAATCCTTTCCCAGATACAGCCTCCTCTTCTACTT